>JAFTNU010000038.1 GCA_017451735.1 Clostridia bacterium | reverse complement strand
ATGCAACTATTTACAACCCCAAATTTAAAAGAAGGAGGTTGTTCCCGTGGTGAGCGGGAACGCACAGAACATGAAGATTTTTGTCAGAATGCTAACGCTTCTCCTGGCTCTTCTCATGTTGGGCATGACCGTTGTGGCCTGTAAAGAGGAAGTCAAAGAAGGCGGCGGCGGCTCGCAGGAAGTAGACGAGTACGGCCGTGAAGGCGACGATCTTCCCGAGCTGAACTACATGGGTCAGAAAATTACCACCCTTTACTGGGAGGACGTGGAGAACCTGGAGTTCGACATCGAGCAGATCACCAGTGACAACGTATCCAACGCTCTGTATGACCGTAACGGTGAGATCGAGCGGCGTTTGAATGTTGAGCTGGACTGGGTCGGCGAGAAGGGCAATGCAAATAACATGGATAACTTTGTTGCCGCCGTCGAGCGCGATAAGAAATCCCAAACCAAGGCGTATGACCTGATCGCTTCTTACTCCCGTACCGAGGGTATGTTGGCTGTTCGTGGCTATTTGGTGGATATGAACGACATCGGCGAGTCTCACATCAATCTGGAGAAGCCCTGGTGGCCTGCAGAGCTGGTTGAGACCGTAACCATCGGTGACTCTATGTACTTCATTTCCGGTGATATCGCTCCCTCCGTGCTTTATCTGATGCAGGGCCTCTGCTTCAACAAGAGCATGCTCAACGAGGAGTGGAATACCTACGCTCAGAGCGACGAGGGCGGCAATTTTGAGTCCGACCGTGACGAGAAGGGCAAGGAGATCGCATCTCCCGCCTGCCGCATGGTTTACCAGTGGGCCTACGACGGCACCTGGACCCTTGATAAGCTGATCATGCTGACCATGGGCACCGATAACAAGGGCGTGGGCAACATCGCCGGCGGCGAGGTTGCAAACGCAAAGGATAAGGGCGACTCCTACGGCTTCGTTTCGATCAACTACCAGATCGAGACCTTCTACACCGGCTGCAATCTGCGCCTGGTTGAGCCCACCACCGACGGTAGCGTGCTGAAGATCTCCGACGACTTCGGCTCCTCCAAGACCGTTAAGCTGGTGAATAAGCTTTCCGACTGGTTCAAGGAGGACACCTGCTTCACCGATACCACTCTGGGCGGTGAGCGTGATTACTCTACTCCCTTCAATGCGGGCAGAGCTATGTTCCTGGCAGTCCGTGTCCGTCACCTGGGTAGCTTGAATGTGGACTGGGATGCCGGCATCCTTCCTATGCCCAAGTGGGATGAGAAGCAGACCAACTACTACACCGCTATGGGTTACCCCTTCACCCTGTTCGGTATCTACAACGGTCTGGATGACCTTGGCGACAGAGAGGCAACCTACACCATGCTGACCGCAGTGCTGGAGTGCTGGGCTTCCGAGTCCTACCGTCTCGTTACCCCTGAGGTCTTTGAGGTCAACATGCAGCTGAAGTACGCAGAGACTCAGTATGAGACCGATATGTTCGAAATCATCCGTAGCTCTGTTGTGTTCGACCTTGGCCGAGTCTTCAATGCCGACCTTTCCGGTATGAGCACTCTGCCCGGCACAGCTGCCGTTAAGCATGCTTCCTGGTCCACCACCTATGGTGCCTACAAGAAATCCTTGAACAAGAAGCTGGCTACCATTGTTGCTAATCTGTAATCCAATACAGTAAAAACAACACCCCGCGGTGTGCAAACGCACACTGCGGGGCTTTTGTATCCGTAAAGGTATGCCCACGTCGCCGCAGGCGACATATCGCACCGAATGGTATATCGCATGACCGCAAGGTCATATATCGCATTGCCGCAAGGCAATATATCGCGGCGATTCGCAGAATCGCCCCACTATTCATGGCATGCTCCGCGGTCATACCATGACACGCGTCGTTCGAGCTTTGCTTGGCTACCCGCAAAATTTTCATCTCTTCTCCCGTCTTCTATTTACAAACGTCACCGAATGGTGTATAATGAATATGAATAAAAAAGCACCCGCGCGGTGCGCGGATGCTTTTTTGTAAGTGTCGTTATGCCTCGGTTGCCTGTGCAGGTGCTTCTTCTGCGGCCTCTTTTGCAGGAGCTTCTTCTGTAACGGTTTCTGTGGCCTCGTCCTCGGCTTCTGCGCCGTCTACGGCCTCCAGATCGTCGACCTCGTCCTCGTCGATTTCATCAAAATCAAAATCGGTGTCTTCGATCTCGTCCTCACGGTAGGAGTCACAGAACGTGAAGAAGTTGCGGCACAGACGGTAAACGACATAAGCAATGGCGCTTGCCGCCGAGATCACGGCGATGGTGATGGCAACGATTTTTCCGTAATTGGTCTTTTTTTCTTCCATGAGAGGTACCTCCTTTTGTTCTTGCCCCGTGGGGCTTACTGTAATTTAATTGTATCATAAATTTGAAAAAAAGCAATAGGTATTTGGGAATTTAACAAAATTGTTTCAGAAGGGAGTGGGGCAGGGTGACGGAAGAGGATATTCGGCAACGGCTTTTGTCGGCAGGGGTCGAAAATGCCCGTCACGAGGCGCGGCTCCTGGCCGAAGCCCTGACGGGGGATCGCCTTGCCGCGGCGGTGGAACGGCGTTGCACGGGCTACCCCCTTCAATATCTGTTGGGGGAATGGTGGTTTTATCGCGAATCGTATGAGGTTAGTGAGGATTGCCTCATCCCCCGCGCCGATACCGAGCTGTTGGTAGAAAAGGCGGTGAAGCTTCTGCCGCCCCGTGCGCGCTTTCTCGATCTTTGCACGGGGAGCGGTTGTGTGGCTGTCTCTACCCTGTGCGCCCGCACCGATACCCACGCCACCGCAGTGGAGCTCTTTTCCAAAACCCTGGAGCTGGCCGCGCGGAACGGTGCGCGCAACGGTGTTGCAGACCGCATGGAGCCACTCCTTGCGGACGTGCTGGAGGCTCCGCCCGAGGATCTGCCGCAGGGCGGATTTGATGCGATCTTATCCAATCCACCCTACATCCGCACCGATGTGATGCCCACCCTGCAGCGGGAGGTGCAATATGAGCCTGTCGCGGCTTTGTGCGGTGGGATGGACGGCCTTGATTTCTACCGCTCCATTTTGGACAGGTGGGGAAAGCTGCTGACACCTACGGGATTTCTTCTCCTTGAGATCGGCTATGATCAAGGGGAGGCGCTTTGCCGCTTGGGCGCCGAACGGGGGTGGAAGACCACGGTATTCAAGGATTTGGGCGGTAATGATCGCGTGGTGCTTTTGGAACCGAATTCCATCTGACCTCTCTTTCGCTTGCGGAAAGAATCTTTCCCGATAACGCTCCTTCTTCTTTTTGCATACCCTGCCTTTTAGAGGGGGTGTGAAATGATGAAGATCACGGTTTTATATGGCGGCAACGGTGACGAACGGGAGGTTTCCCTCCGCTCGGGCTCCCGCGTGGCCGGGGCCCTGCGGGATGCGGGGCATACGGTCACGCTCATCGACCATCAATCGAAAAGGCTTGCCGATGCATCGGAGCTGCTACGCAGCGCTCGGGAGGCCGATGCGGTATTCCTGGCACTGCACGGCGGTGCGGGGGAGGACGGCACCTTGCAAAAGGAGCTGGAGGCGCAGGGCATCTTCCATTATACGGGCTCTGCCCCGCGGGGTGCGGCGATCGCCATGCGCAAGGATCTGGCCAAGGCCCGTGTGGCTGCGGTGGGTGTTCCGGTGGCAAAGGGTGTGACATTGAGCCATAAGACGGCCCTGCCACCTCTGCCTCTGCCCCTGGCAGTCAAGCCAACTGCAGGGGGGTCCAGCGTGGGGCTGTATTTCGTCAAGACCGTCGAAGAATGGCAGAAAATAACCCCGTGCGGGGGGATTTTGTGCGAGGAATACCTGCCGGGGCGGGAGTATACCGTCGGCATCCTCGGCGGAAGGGCCCTCCCCGTGGTGGAGATCCGACCGTTGGGCGGTGCGTATGACTACGAGCATAAATATACGGCGGGTGCCAGTGAAGAGCTCTGTCCTGCGCCGTTGAGCCCCCAGAAGGCAGGATACTTAACAGGTCTTGCTCTGTCGGCCTACGGCGCATTGGGGCTTCGGGACTATGCCCGCATCGATTTCCGCGAGGATGAGGGAGCGGAGCCCCGATTCCTGGAGGCCAACACGTTGCCCGGCATGACAGAGACCAGCCTGTTCCCTTTGGCGGCATCGGCGGCGGGAATTTCCTTTCCGCAATTGTGTGAGATCATGGCGACATCTGCCGCCAAACGAAAACGATAAAAACAAGAAAAACGAGGAACGTATCATGGAAAACAAGAAAAAAATCGGATATGCGGTTTTAGGCCTGGGTATCGGTATGGCACATGCCGAGGCGGCCGCCGCCTCTGAAAACGCTGATCTGGTGGCACTGTGTGACCTGGATGAGGCCAGATTGCAAAAGGCCGCGACCCTGTACCCCGATGCCACCCTTTATACCGATGCAGAGCAGCTTTTTGCCGACCCGCGGGTGGACATTGTCAGTGTTTGCTTGCCCAGCGCCATGCACGCCGATTTTGCCGTCCGCGCCATGGAGGCCGGCAAGCACGTTCTGGTGGAAAAGCCTGTGGATATCACCTGTCAGCGTGCCATGCGCATTGAGGAGACCCGTCTGCGTACGGGCAAGCGGTGCGGCGTGGTGCTGCAAAACCGTTTTAATCTGAATATGTATCCTATCCGCGAGGCCATTGACAGTGGGCGTCTGGGCGATCTGATCCTCGGCACCTTCGCCGTGAAATGGTATCGTGAGCAACGCTACTATGACCGTGGCGGCTGGCGGGGCACCTGGGAGATGGACGGCGGCGGCTCGCTGATCAATCAGGCCTCCCACACTGTGGACCTGATGCAATGGCTGATGGGGGATGTGGAGTCGGTCTCCTCCTCCATGAAGATCGCCAATCATAACATCAAGACCGAGGACACCACGGTCAGCACCGTGCGCTTCAAAAGCGGTGCGCTGGCCACCTTTGTCAGCACCACCTGCGCCTATCCCGGCGTTTCCACCGAGATCTGCCTGTATGGCACGGCAGGCAGTATCGAGGCCGATGCCGACCGCTTGAAGCTTTGGAAGATGAGCGAGCCGTCGGGTGACCTGGACGAGGACGAAGAGGAGGAAATGATGCTGGCACGCTTTGGGGGCGGCAATCGCGTGGCGGCGGCAAAGGAGGGTAAGCTTTACGGGCATCGCCATGTGGTGGAGGATATGATCCTTGCCGTGCGTGACGGGCGTGACCCCCAGGTCTTGCCCCTGGAAGGGATGAAGAGCCTTGCGGTGATCGAGGCCATTTACCGTTCGGCCAAAACCGGTGAAACGGTAGAGCTTTAAAATCGGTTGTTGACAAACGCTCCCGAGTTGCGTATAATAAAAGAACTCAAATAAAAAAGGAGATGACTTGGATTGCAATATATTATTTTAGGCATTACGGCGCTGATCCTGATCGTGAACGTGCTGGTGGGCCTGTCCCGCGGCTTTTCCAGAGGGTTGTTGCGCTTACTGACTCTGGTGGGGGCGGCCGTGGGCGCCTTCTATATCGCCAAAAAAGGGGCGGCGAGCATGGCGGAGTTCCTGGTGCCCAAGCTGGAGCAGAGCGTTGCCTCCAACCCCGAGTTTGCCGCATTTCTTGAAAAAACGCCGGTTGTCGGGCAGTCGGTAGGCGCCCTGGCGCAGATGCTGGTCGCCCCCCTGCTGTTCCTTGTTTGCTACATCCTTTTGAAAATGCTGACCATGGTGGTCTACTGGATTTTCTGTATCTTTATCAAAAAGCCCAAGATCTTTCTGTTCCGTTGGGTGGGCGGTGCCGTCATGGGATTGCTTGCCGGCGTGATCGGTGTTCTGGTTTTTGTCACACCCGTTATGGGTTATACGCAGTTGTTCAGCCGCACCGTCAGTGAGGCTGAAAGCTTAGATAATGCCGCGGGTGCCCTTGAATTGGGCGATTACAACGAGAAGTATCTGGCTCCTGCCTCCACGGCCCCTCTTGCCGCACCCATTTACGATCTCTTGGGCGACAAGCTTTTCAAGGGACTTACCACCGTAGCCTGGGAGGGCGGGGAGATGAGCCTGGAGACCGAGTGGTTCATGGTGGTGGATCTGGCGGATCATGCCGCCTCGCTGGGTGAAACGCCTGTGGCCGAGTATGGGGACGCCCAGTCCGAGGCAGTGCACGCCATGGCCAAGGATGTAGAGGATTCTCAGATGCTTTCCGCCATCGGCGGGGGAGCACTCAACGGCATTGCCAATTCCTGGCTGGCGGGGGAATCCTTCATGGGAATTGCCAAGCCTGCCACGGGGGATGAGAGCGTGGATATCATTCTCAACGGATTCCTGCGCGTCTTTGCTATCACCGATCCCGATCTGATCGGCGAGGATCTGGAGTGCTTTGCCGATATCTTTGATCTGTTTATCAAATATGAAATGTTTGCCAAGATCGGCGCGGGCGTCAGCACCGACGATCTGGTGATTCATCTTGCGCAGTCGGGTTTTCTGACCGAGGCGCGGCTCCTTCTTGCCCAGAATGAGCGCATGGAGCCGGTTACCGTTGCCATTTCCGATGCGGGTATGCGCTTGCTGGTACGGGAGCTGGGCGATCCTGCCACCTATCTCGAGCAGCACAAGGAGCTGATCGACGATATGTCCAATGTGCTTAAGGGGGCCGTGAATGAGGAGGGTCAGATCGACACCGCCGTACTGACCACCGAGCTGCAGACCGTCCTTGCCGAAAAGCAGATCGAGGTGCCCGAATCGGCTACCCAGATCATTGCCGAAGGTCTTGCCGATGAGTTCACGGGGGAGGAGCTGAATACGCTGACCACCGAGGAGATCACCAACCGCCTGATCGACCGCTTTGCCACTGTGGAGAATATCGAGGCTATGGTCTCGGCACAGTCTGCCGAGGCGGGGAATTGAGCCGACAGTCAAAAGCAACGGCCGTCGCATTTGTGCGGCGGCCGTTGCTTTTTATGCACCGCTCCCGTTTTCGCGGCATATAATGCAACAGAGGTGATCCTATGCTTGCAATCAAAGATTATGACCGCGGGCGGGCGGTGGAGTATGCCAGACGGTGGGCGCGATCCCGCAATCCGCTGTTTTACAATTTCACGGGGATCGGCGGAGATTGTACCAGCTTTGTCTCTCAAAGCATTCTGGCGGGGAGCTGTGTCATGAACTACACCCCCGATTTCGGGTGGTATTATATTTCCGCAGACGACCGTGCCCCCGCCTTTTCGGGGGTGGAATACTTTTGGGATTTCTTTACGGGGGCACCCGCCTTTGCCGAGGCCAACGGGGGGATCGGCCCTTTTGGCCGAGAGGTGCCCCGAGAGGGCGTGGAGTTGGGCGATGCGGTACAGCTGGGGACTGCGGCAGGGGATTATTATCACACTCTGATCGTTACCGATCTGCGGGGCGGTGAAATCTATGTTTCCGCTCATTCCAACGATGTTTACAACCGCCCGCTGTCCGCATATGACGCTCCTCTCAACCGCTTTCTGCACATCGAGGGGGTCCGATTCGAGACCAATGATGACGCCTGCTTTGAAAATCTGATCAACGGGGAAGCACTGCCCACCGTATAATTCCGGGGAATTTTCTCGTATTTTTGCGAAAACCCCCTTGCATTCCCCGCGCCGTTGTGCTATAGTGAGAGCGGTTTTCCCCTAATTCCTAACGAGGTACACAACGGAGCATAAGTATGGCAACAGTGATCATCATTTCTGTGTTGGCGGTAATGGCAACCATGGGGTTGGCCCTTTTTGAGCATCGCCTGCACCCCAAGCACCCATCGGTGCGAATCTATTGGGTCGCACCCCTGTTGGGTGCGGCGCTCCTTCTGATCGGCGGATGGATGCCTGTGGATGAGGCTGTATCGGGGCTTTTGGCCGACAGTGCGGTGAACCCCATCAAGATCCTGGTTCTCTTCTTTTCCATGACGCTTATGTCGGTGTTCCTGGACGAGGCGGGCTTTTTCCGCTACCTGGCCGGCGCGGTGCTCCGTCGGGCGGGAACCAGCCAGAAGGCCCTTTTCATCATGCTCTATCTTGCCGTGTCGGTGCTGACGGTTTTCACCTCCAACGACATTGTGGTGCTGACCTTTACTCCCTTCATCTGTTATTTCGCAAAAAACGCCGAAATCGACCCCGTTCCCTACCTTTTTGGCGAATTCGTAGCGGCCAACACCTGGAGCATGGCGCTGATCATCGGCAATCCCACCAACATCTATCTGGCGGCGGGGAACGGCATTGATTTTGCCACCTACCTGGGTGTCATGCTCCTGCCCACCGTTTTTGCGGGTGTGACCTCCTTCTTACTGCTCTGGCTTTTGTTCTGCCGCCGCCTTTCCAAGCCTATGCGGGCTGCCGACCGGGCGGTGAGCCTTTCGGACAAGCCGACTGTGGGGCTGGGACTCTTGGCGCTGAGCGGTTGCATTTTGCTGCTGGTCCTTTCTTCTTATATCGATCTTGATATGTGGCTGATCGCCTTTGAGGCCTGCATTTTCCTGTATCTTGTGGCCATTCCCGAGCTGTTGATCCGCCGTCGAGGGATGGGGCTTGTGACACGGAGCTTTCACCGTGCCCCTTATGACGTGGTGCCCTTCGTGCTTTCCATGTTCATTTTGGTCATGGCACTGGGAAAGGTGGGGGTCACGGCGGCCTTGGGCAATCTGGTGCTTGGCACGGGCGAGATCTGGCGCAGCGGTATTTCTTCCTTCCTTGCCGCCAATCTGCTGAACAATATCCCCATGAGCGTGTTGTATTCCACCGTGGTGACGGCAGGAGGGAGCGCTTCGCTTCCCGCACTGTATGCGGCGGTGATCGGCTCCAATATCGGTGCATTTTTTACCCCCATGGGGGCATTGGCGGGTATTATGTGGATGGCACTGCTGGGGCAGCATCAGGTGAATTTCTCCTTCGGCCGCTTTATGGCCTACGGCGCGGCGGTTTCGATCCCCACCCTTCTGGCGGCGCTGGCGGGGCTTGCCATCGTTTTGTGAGGATACTCGGGGCAACAAAAAAGGCCGGCATCGGCGTGAT
>JAFTNU010000037.1 GCA_017451735.1 Clostridia bacterium | reverse complement strand
TGGCGAGTAACCGGAGTTTTTGCGGCGGCTGAACACCGCCGATTTGCTACGCAAATTACCAAAAACTCTATAACACCACAGTGTGGTGTGTTTGCGGGACGTCGAGGGCGCCGTCCCCTACAAGATACATACAAACCGGTAGGGGCGGGGCTTGCTCCGCCCCTACCGTGGGCATGTAGCCGCTATGTTCGCACAAACCCGCCCCTTGCCTTCCCCAGCGGGGAAGGTGTCACGGAGCGATACGGAGTGACGGATGAGGAGGGAGTGGGTTTGATGTGTTCGCACAAGCGTTCATTGGAAGTACTTACTATCAATGTAGTTCGCTGCGGATATCTGCTCCTACGGCTCTCCTCATCCGCGTAACTGACTGCCAAGGAGTCTGACGTGTACATATCACGCCTCGCGCTTCTTGCGCTCGTCGAGATTCTTCGTCGCGCTTTGTTGCGCTCCTCAGAATGACACATAGGTGGGGCGAGGGCGGACATAGCAAACGACGCGGGGGTGTGGGGGGACACTTCGTTAGCCTTCCCCAAGAGGGGGAAGGTGGCAGGCGAAGCCTGACGGATGAGGATGCTTGAAACAAGAGTAACAAAATGGTTGCACAAATATAGTGCGTAACCCGGCCTCATCCGTGCCTTGGCGCGGATGGACCGTTGCGCGGTGGCGTGATACCTTCTCCAAAGGAGAAGGCTATAGAGTGCAGTGCGAACAATCGACTCGGCGGTTACTCGGCTTCGGTCAGCGCGGCGATCCCCCGGCCGATGAAATCGGTCAGCAGGCAGTTCAGCTTATGCACGGGGAGCCCCACCACGTTGAAATAACAGCCCTCCAGGCCTTTGATAAAAATGGAGGCAAGCCCCTGCACGGCGTAAGCCCCCGCCTTGTCGCGGGGCTCGCCCGATGCCACGTACCAGTCAATCTCGGCGGGGCTCATGACATCAAAATGCACCAACGTGTCATCAAAATCGTTAATTTCGCGTTCCCCCATCAGCAGGGCAACACCACTGATCACGTGATGCGCCGTGCCCGAAAGCAGGGTCAGCATCCGCTTGGCGTCGGCGTCGTCACGGGGTTTGCCCAAGATCTTGCCACCGACGGCAACCACCGTGTCCGAGGCGATGATCAGGGTGTCGTCGTCCCATTCACCGCGCGCGCGGAGCAGCTCTCTTGTGGCGCGCCCCTTGCGCAGGGCAAGCTCCCTGACCAGCGCGGCGGGATCGGTGATCTCCGAGCTCTCATCGGCGTCGGCGCTGATAATGTCAAACCTGACGCCCAGCGAGGAGAGGATCTCCTTGCGGCGGGGGGATTTGGAGGCGAGGACGATGCGCATTACTTGACTCCCGTAGAGCCGAAGCCGCCCGCACCCCGCTCGGTCTCGTCAAGGGTGGTGACCTCGATGAACTGCGCACCCAGAACGGGCATGAACATCATCTGGGCGATACGGTCGCCGCGGTTGACGGTGAAGGAAACCTTGGAGGTGTTGTGGAGGCCCACGCAGATCTCGCCGCGGTAATCCGAGTCGATAACGCCGATGCCGTTGGAAAGACAGATCCCCTGCTTGATGGCAAGACCACTGCGGGCGGCAACGATGGCGACCACATCCTTGGTCTCGGGGGAAATGGCGATCCCCGTGGGGATCAGCGCCCGCTCACCGGGGGCGATCTCGACGGTGGTGCCCTCATCGATGGCGGCGCGGAGATCGACGGCGGCAGAGCCGTCGGTGGCGTAGGCGGGCATCGTCATCCCGCGGGAGAGGAGAATTTTGACGTTGAGCTTCATATTTTTATTTTCCTTTCATGATATCATGGTGATGGGGCATGAGCGTGTGACCGTGCGGGTCTGCTTTTATGCTTTTCGCTTGCTCGCTCCCTTTTTGCTTTGCGGCTTGGCGTGCTTGGCAGAAAAACGGTCATTTTTGATGGCTTTCTCATCCCGTTTTGGGGTGTTTTTGCTACCGGCTCCGCGGCGGCCGCTGTTGTGGTGATCCGGGCCGCTTCTTCCGCCGTTTTTTACACCGTTACGGGGCTTTTGCGGGGATTCTCCCCGCTCGGGACGCACCAGACAGTCGGAGGAAAAGCCGATCAGATCCTCTCGCCCCGCCTTTCGCAGTGCCTCCCGCACCAGTGGCGCATTTTGGGGGCGGTTGAACTGCAGCAGTGCCCGTTGCAGCTGCTTTTCGTGGTAATCGGTGCAAACGTATACCTTTTTCATGGTCAGCGGATCGATACCCGTATAGTACATAACGGTGGACGCCGTACCGGGGGTGGGGTAGTAGTCCTGCACCTGCTCGGGGGCGTAGTGATCCCGTTTTAAGCACTCGGCAAGCTCCACCGCCTGTGCCATATCACTGCCCGGATGGCTGGACATGAGGTAGGGCACCAAATATTGCTCCTTGCCCATGGATTTGGTCAGCTCAAAGTAGCGCTTGCGGAATTTTTCATAAACCTCGAAATGGGGCTTGCCCATGGCGTCCAGCACACGGTCGGCACAGTGCTCGGGCGCTACCTTCAGCTGTCCGCTGACATGATCCCGCACCAGCTTTTTGAAAAAGGTCTCGTCGGGGTCGGCAAGGAGATAGTCAAAGCGGATGCCCGAGCGGATAAAGACCTTTTTGACACGGGGCAGTGCTTCTACTGCCTCCAGCAATCGGATATATTCGCTGTGATCCACCTTGAGGTTAGGGCAGGGCTTGGGTGCCAGGCACTTGCGGTTGGTGCAAACGCCGCTTTTCAGCTGCTTGTCACAGGCAGGACCGCGGAACTGGGCCGTGGGGCCGCCCACATCATGGATGTAGCCCTTGAAATCGGGCATTTCGGTGATGAGCTTTGCCTCTCTGACCACGCTCTCGATGCTGCGGGAGCGCACGGTGCGCCCCTGATGGAAGGCGAGGGCACAGAAGTTACAGGCGCCGTAGCACCCGCGGTTGTGGGTGATGGAAAAGCGCACCTCCTCGATGGCGGGGACGCCCCCCTCCGAGGCGTACATGGGGTGCCAGGTACGCATATAGGGCAGGGCATAGACGCGGTCCAGCTCCTCCCGCTCCAGGGGGGGCATGGGCGGATTCTGCACCAGCATCTTGTTGTCGTAATATTCCACCAGCGCACCGCCGCTGATGGCGTCCTGATTGCGGTATTGGGCACCGAAGGCCTCGGCGTATTTGCGCTTGCTCTCCTTCAATTCGTTGAAGTCGAAGGAGGCGGCCACAGGGTAGTGGACCGTATCCCCGGGGGCGGCCAGAAACACCGTACCGCGCACGTCGCGGATCTTGCGCACGGGTACCCCCTTGTCCAGCAATTCGGCAATACGTACCAGGATTTTTTCACCCATACCGTAGGTCAGAATATCCGCGCGTGAATCCACCAGCACCGAGCGGCGGATGCGATCCTCCCAGTAGTCGTAGTGGGCAAAGCGCCGCAGGGAGGCCTCCAGTCCGCCCAGGATGATGGGTACATCGCCGTAGGCCTCGCGAATGCGGTTGCAGTAAACGATGACGGCGCGGTCGGGGCGCTTGCCTGCCTTACCGCCGGGGGAGTAGTAATCGGTGGAGCGCTTCTTCTTGGCGGCGGTGTAGTGGGCCACCATCGAGTCGATATTGCCTGCCGTCACCAGAAACCCAAGGCGGGGCCTGCCGAATTCCCGAAAGGCGTCGGCACTTTTGTAATCGGGCTGAGCCAGGATCGCCACACGGAAGCCCGCATCCTCCAGCACACGGGAGATGATGGCCACACCGAAGGAGGGGTGATCCACATAGGCGTCCCCCGTTACATAAACAAAATCGGGGGCGTCCCAGCCCCGCGCCTCCATATCGGCACGGGATACGGGCAGGAACCCCTTATAAATGCCGCTTTGCTCCATCATCTCGGTGTGCTCCTTTCGTGCTTTCACTGTTCTTATTATAACATACTTTCGCTGTGGGGGAAAGACCTTTTGCGAATTTCCTTTGTGGAGATGCGCAAAAAACGGCGCGGCTTTTTGGTGCTTTCTACAAAAGTATAATATATGCCTTGACAGGTGGGAGGAATTGTAGTAAAATTTATCATGAATCATTGCCCCGTACGCATATGTGTGCGCGTATATGAGAGATCACGAGACCCAAGAAAACACGAAAAGGAGAAAACAGATGAAAAAGATCCTGTCCATCCTGCTGGCGGCCCTGATGGTCGTCGGCCTTGTTCCCGCCCTGCTCGTGGGTGCCGCTACCGACACTGCAAGCAAGTCTACCGCCATAACACAGGCGAAGAACGGGCGCGTTTACCACTACTATGAGTCCTTCGACACCGATACGACCGTGCAGGGTGCCGCCAAGGTGCTCAATGCCCTGGGCTGGAAGGTGCCCGACAGCAGAGTGTCGAATCACAATGCCAACGTAACGGCCACCGAGACGGGGGACAACGCACAGTATATGTTTGAGGTCAAGAACGGCAAGCTTTACCTGCGCAACCGCGGCAGTGCCGACGAATATGTGTTTGTCTGCACCGATGAGCTCCTGTCCGGCGTGATCAATGGCCCCTATACCATCGAGTATACCGTGATCTACCTGGCCTCCTCCAAGGGAACCACCGGTGAAAAGGCATCTGCCCAGGCCAACTCCTTCGGCCTGATGTACAATGCCACCGATGCCTCCACCACCTTCGGTCTTTGCGAGATCCGTCTGTCGGGCTGGGGCAGAAACACGGCGACCACCGGCTATCTGGATGCGGGAGATGTGTCCAACAGCATCGTGCCCGAGACGTCGCTGACCGCTTACCGTGTGGATAACGATGTCAACTCCACCCTTTACGAGCGGATCTGCGGCAATGTGGATCGCCTGGGTGCAGGCAATGTGGCCTCCGTGCTTGATTCCCGTACCCTGGTGGATGTTGAGATGCATGTCCGCATGGAGTTTGACGGCGAGCTCGGCCCCCGTATTTATGTGAATGATGTGCTGGTCTCCGATCCCCACAGCATCAGCAGCGAATCTGCCGCTGCCACCGCAAAGAGCAATTATGACAGGCTGGTGGCCGCCGGCGGCTATAACCTGGGCTTCCGCGTGAATCCGGGCGTTGATTGCGTGGTGGATGAGATTTCCGTTTATACCGACCGTGCCGTGGGCGAGGGTGCACTCTACATCACCGAGATCGCAACGCTCCCCGAGAACGAGTCGGCACCTTACATTGAAATTTATAACGGCACCGGCGCCGATGTGAATCTGGCCGATTACGCCTTGGGTTACATTACCGTTGCCGCCGACGGCACCGAAGCGACCAACACCGTGGCACTGGGACAGTTTATCGGTCAGAGCCTTCCCCTGGATGAGGGCGTGACCTTTGATAACCTCTCGGCCGACGCCGCCGTTCTTGCCGCCGGCGAGACCCTGGTTATCTTCCTTGTGGATACCGATGCGGATGTGTCGGATCTGGTGGTTACCGAGAACGGCGTGAGCATGAAGGGCTTCCGTGATGAGTACGGCCTTGCCGATAGCGCCCGGGTGCTTGCCGTGCTCTGCACCGAAGAGAACGGATTCAACGTGAGACCCTATGAGCGGCGCGTCTTCTTTGTGGGCGCCGCCAAGGCCGATTGGAGCGCTGTGACCGTAGAGAGCCTTTCCGAGAACGACGCAGTGGAGTCTGTTGCGGCGCTGACCCCCTCCGTGGCCTTTGGTCAGGCCTTTGAGATGGGTGAGTGCGACCCCGAGAATGTCGGCCGCGACGGCGATATCCTTCCCGGCTACTCCGCACATTATGTTTACGGCATCGATGCCGTTTCCACCAAGAATGGTACCCTGATCGCCCGTAACACCGCCATTGCCGATACGGCAAGCGTTGGCGCGCTGATCGATATTCAGGCCTCCTACTTCCAAAAGCTTGCCGACGTCCGCGCCGGTAAGATCAACTCCGACGGGGCACTGGCCATCACCGAAATGATCCCCACCACCGATTGGAATGACGCTTTCGAGTGCTTTGAGGTGACCAACATCTCCTACAAGACCGTGAACCTTTACGATTACGGTATCGTCAGCAGTGATGAAGGAACGCTGAATTGGACGCACGCCACTACCTTTGATCTGTATCCCGACGGCAGCATCACCAATCCCGCAAATAAGGGCTATGATTACCTGCTACAGCCCGGGCAGAGCGTTGTGATCTGGAACATGACCGAGAACGCCGAGGGAGAAAGACTCTCTGATTTCCGTACCTATTATGGCCTTGCCGCATCTGTTCCCGTGGTTATCGCAGTCTCTTACGGCGAGGATGCCGTCACTCTTGCAGGCGAGGGCACCGTGTCCTACGGTATCGCCGCCAAGAATGACATCAACGACTATCTGAACGGTAAGACCTCTGCCGTGGCAAAGGTTGTTTCCGATGTCACGGTTCCCGTGGCCGCTCTCTACTATGATCTGAGCGTTTACGCTTATGCTCTTGACGAGCTGGATCCCACCGTTTTTGATATGCTGGTAGCCAACCGTACCCCGGGCTTTGAGCTGCAGGCGGAGTACCTGGAGGAGGGCGACAGCCTTTACGGCTACCTTGCCGTGACCGAGCCCGACGATGAAAACGGCCTTGTCTGCAACCATTATGAGCCCTACGGTGAAGAGGATGTGGTGACCGAGGCAGGGTACTATGTGGTGCTGAAGGATCCTTACGCCGTTGTTTACGGCTCCCGGCAGATCACCGCACTTCCCGCCGATTATGCCATCGAATTCAGCTACGGCGCCACCGCAGGCAATTCTTCTACCACAGGCACCATGAAGCTGATGAACGTGACCGGGTATCTGTACGATTATTCCGAGCGCTACGGCCTGATGCCCTGGTTGGATGCCGTTTCCAACCCCGTTGTCACGACCGATATTGCAGAAGGCGGAGCTTCTGTGGATAATACCCTGGGGACGATCCGTTCCTATCAGATGGAATTCTTCTTCCTTTATGATTATTATCAGGTGATTTACCTGGATGGCAACGGTGCCACCGATGCCGTTGTGACCATGAGCGCAGAGAATTGCGGCAATGTGTACGCACTGCTTGGCAGTGAGTTTGAGACCTGGTTGGTCAATGATCTGCTGTACAACGCAGGCGAGATCGTTGCTCTGAACGGTCAGACCGTGATCAAGCCCGGCCACCTGGGCACCTCGTCGGCAATCAATGCCAACGGTACTCCCAACGGGGCCGCTCCCACCGAGACCGCGACCGATGCGGAGAATACCGCATTGACCGTTAACATGAATCCCAACTCTATCGATCCTGCCGATGCAAGCAGCATCAGTATTCTCGCAGTGGTCGCCGTCATCCTTGGTAGCGTGGCGATTCTGACCCTGGGTTGCTTCCTGGTTTACAGAAAGAAAAAATCCGCGAACCAATAATCAAACACAAAAGACCCCGGGCAGGTGCCAAACGGCACCTGCCCGGGGTCTTTTGTGTGCTTTTTAAATCGCAAAGCCGCCGTCAACGCCCAGGATCTGCCCCGTGATGAAGGAGGCGGCGTCCGAGGCAAAGAAGAGTACCGCCGCCGCCACGTCGGCGGGGGTGCCGATGCGGCAAAGGGGCGTTTCGTCAATGAGCGCGGCGCGGGCGGCGCCGTCCAGTGTCTTGTTCATTTCGGTGTCAATGAGGCCGGGCTCCACACAGTTGACGGTAATGCCCGAGGGCCCCAGCTCCTTGGCCAGCGCCATGGTCAGGCCGCGGATCCCCGCCTTGGTGGCGGAATAGGCCACCTCGCAGGAGGCCCCCGTTTTGCCCCACATGGAGCCGATGTTGACGATGCGCCCGCTATGGGCGGAGATCATATAGGGCTGTACCTCACGACACAGGTAAAAGGCCCCCGACAGATTGGTGTCGGTGACCCTGCGCCATTCGGCGTCGGTCATGTCGCGGGAAAGACCGATCTGAGAAACGCCGGCGTTATTGACCAAAATATCGGGTGCGCCGTCCAGTGTCTCGATGGCCTCCTTTACGGCTTTTCTCACCCCGTCCGGGGAGGAAATGTCACAGCGGATGGCGTTGGCGCCCGTGTCCAGGGCGGTCTCGTTGGCCGCGGCATGGTTGTCGCGATAGAGAAAGGCCACACGGTCCCCCCGCTCGGCAAAGGCGCGAACGATGGCGGCACCGATGCCGCGGGAGCCGCCGGAAATGAGTACTCGGTTCATCATGGTTCTCCTTAATTTATAGACTGCGCGGCGGCTTTCTGACCTCCGCATCGGCAAAATCGGCGCGGAGCGCCTCACTGAGCGCCGGGTGGGCCTGCTTTGGTATTTTTTGCTTGGCAAATTCCGAAAGAGCGACAAACAGATCCCGTTGAGATATTTTTTGCAGCTCCCGCCCCGTATTGCGGGTCAGATGATCGGAAAAACCCTCAAAAAAGGCAAACGGTGTAAAAAAATCGGGTAAAAGCAATTGCAATGTGCGCCCGAATCTGCCGCTGTCACGCAACCGCTCGCAAAGATCGGAGATGGCGTGCAGCTTTTCGGCCTCGGGGAAGGAAAGGCAGTCGGTTTTGAGCACCGTATAGGGGGCTTTTGCCTCGGACACGGCGCCAAAGGCAGCTGCATTCCGCCGCAGAGCCGTGCCGTGGAGCAGCTTGAGAAAGCCCAATTGGAGCACGTTGCAGCAAAAATAGGCATCGTCAAAGGACTTGGCAAAGGAGGCATAGTCCTCGTGGGGGAGCCCCGCGATCAGGTCAAGATGAATGTGGATGTTGCCCATGTCGGTCAGGCGCCTGGCCGCCGCCAGGACGGCTTTTGCATCGGTGTGTCGGGCAATGGCGGAAAGGGTCTCTTTGTTGGTGGATTGCAGTCCGATCTCCAATCGGAGCTTGCCCGCGGGAAAGCGGGAGAGTATGTCAAAGGCCTCCTCGTCCAGGAGGTGGGCGGCGATCTCAAAATGATAGCACTTGGTATAGCGCTGTGAGAGCAGGCCCCGCCAGATCTGCTTGGCACGCTCGCGATCAAAATTGAAGGTGCGATCCACCAGCTTGACGGTCAGCGGCTTGTCGAATTGCTCGAACAGTAAGAGATCCGCAAGGGTATCCTCCGCCGATTTGGCGCGAACACCCGGGGTTGCCGAGGACAGGCAGAAGGCGCAGGAGAAGGGGCACCCGCGGGAGGATTCGTAATAGACCAGATTTGAGATCTCCTCGTCCGCCCTGTAATGGATGCCGGGGCGGGTAAAATCGGCATAGGGGCGCCCCTCAATGATCGCGGGAAGGGGTTCTCCCGCCGCCACAAGGCGGGCAACGGTGACGATGGCATCCTCGCCCTCCCCCGTGAGAACACTGTCCACAAAGGGTAGGGCGGTGAACCGCTCGGCGTCAAAGGAGACCTCGGGGCCGCCCAGCACAATGCGGCAATCGGGGCGGAGAGCCTTGAGATTTTCGGCCATGGCAAGCATGGCCTCGATGTTCCAGATATAACAGGAAAAGCCGTAGACGTCTGCGTTTTTTTCGTAAAGTCGGGTCAGCACCGCGTGGGTGCGATCCTTTAAGGTGGCCTCGGTCAGCGTGGCGTCAAAGCCGGCCGCCTGCAGGCTTTGGCGCAGACAACGGATGGCAAGTGCCGAATGAGCGTGCGAGGCGTTCAGCGTAAACAGATGTATTTTCATGGTCATTGATAGCCTTTATGTAAACTGCGAATGATACAGCCCCGCGTAGAATCCGCCTGCGGCCATGAGCGTATCGTGATTGCCCGATTCGATGACCCTCCCGTCCTTGATGACCAGGATCATATCGGCGTTCTGAATGGTGGAGAGACGGTGGGCGATGACGAAGCAGGTGCGGCCGTGCATCAGCTCATGCATAGCGTCCTGAATCTGCTGCTCGGTGCGGGAGTCCACGTTGGAGGTGGCCTCGTCCAGGATCAGCATCGAGGAGTCGGAAAGCATGGCACGGGCGATGGTGATCAGCTGCTTTTGCCCCTTGGAGATATTCACACCGTCATCGGAAAGGACGGTATCATAGCCCCGGGGCAGTGTCTCGATGTAATCGTGGATATGGGCCGCCTTGGCGGCGGCAACCACCTCCTCCATGGAGGCGTTTTCCTTGCCGTAGGTGATGTTCTCAAAGATGGTGCCGTGGAAGAGCCAGGTTTCCTGCAGTACCATGGTAAAGGCGCCCCGCAAGGAGGAGCGGGTGGCCTCCCGCAGCTCGGTGCCGTCCACACGGATCTCGCCCTCGTTCACATCGTAAAAGCGCATGAGCAAGTTGATGACGGTGGTCTTGCCCGCCCCCGTGGGGCCGACGATGGCAATGGTCTGCCCGGGCTTTGCGTGGACGCTCAGGTCATGAAGAATGGTTTTTTCGGGTACGTATCCGAATTTTACATGATCAAAGTCCACTTCGCCCTGTACATTGCAAAGAATCGCGGCGTCTTCGCTGTCGGCCACCTCGGGGGTCTCATCGATCAGGCGGAAGACACGTTCCGCCGCCGCCAGGGCCGATTGAAGCTCGCTCATGATGTTGGCCAGCTCGTTGATGGGGCCTGCGAATTTGCGGGAGTACTGTACAAAGGAGGAAACACCGCCAAGGGAGATCACAAAAACAGGGGCCAGATCCGGCACGGTGTTGGAGAGCATGTAGAGGATCCCACCGAATACGGTGATCAGCGCGATGGAGACGTTGTTGATAAAATTGACCGAGGGGCCGATGATAGCGCCGTAGTAGTCGGCGCGGTAATAGGCCTCCACCGCATCGTCGTTTCGTCGGTCAAAGCGCCCCACGATGACTGCCTCACGAGAGTAGGCGCGGACGGTCTTTTGCCCCGACAGCATCTCCTCCGCATAACCGTTGAGTGCGCCCAGCTTCATGGAGCGGTCCTTAAAGAGGGGGCGCACCCGCTTGGTCTTGTAGCGGGTGAAAAGCAGGGAAGCGGGCACCGTTATGGCAAAGACCAGCAGCAGAATGGGGGAGATGGTCACCATCATGGAAAGTGCTCCCACCACCGTGACCACGCTGGCGCAGATCTGCAACAGATCGTGGGAAAGGGAAGCGTTCAGCGTGTCGATATCATAGGAGATGTGGCTGATGATGTCGCCCGTGGCATGAGTGTCGAAATAGCCCACGGGTAAGGTGGTCAGATGCTCGAATACCTCACGGCGCAGGGTGTAAATGATCTTCTGCCCCAATCTGACCATGATGACGGCCAGGACATAGGACATGATAAAGGAGAGAACATAAAAGGCAACCAAAAGGGCGGTATACAGGTAAACGGTGTCAAAATTCACCTTGCCGGGGCCCGCCGCAATGGCATCGATGGCCACGCCCGAGAGCTTTGGCCCCGCCAGCGCCAGAATGTTGGAGCCCAGCATTAGGAGGAAGGCCACGATCACCGTGGCAGGGTGTTGAAACAGGTATTTGCCCATACGAAGGAGTACCCGTCGCTTGGTCTCGCGGGTCTGCTTCTGATCCTTGGTGGTACTGGAAAGACTGCGGGAGTTGCCGAGCCCGCCGCCTCCGCCGCCAACGCGCATATTATTCAAGGAAAGCACCTCCCATCTGTGACTGACTGATCTCCCGATAGGCGGGACAGCTTTGGAGCAGGTCCTCGTGCCGCCCCGCACCGATGATCTCGCCCTTGTCAAGAACCAGGATATGGTCGGCATACATGACCGAGCTGACTCGCTGAGCCACTACCACCGTGGTGGTGTGCAGCTCCTCACGGATGGCCCGCCGCAAATTGGCGTCGGTGCGGTAGTCCAGTGCCGAGGAGGCGTCGTCCAGAATCAGAATTTCGGGGTCGCCCGCAAGGGCTCTTGCGATCAGGATCCGCTGACGCTGGCCGCCCGACACGTTGGTGCCCTTTGCAGTCAGCTCGTGGTCATAGCCCTTTGGAAACGCCTCGATAAAATCGGCGGCCTGTGCCAGATGCGCGGCACGGCGCACCGCCTCGTCGGAGATCTCGCGGCCGAAGCGGATATTCTCGGCTACCGTGTCGGCGCCGATGAAGTCATTTTGCCAGACCGTACCGAACAGGGCATGGAGCGCCTTTTCATCATATGCGGCAAGGGGCTGTCCTCCAATGCGGATCTCGCCCGCGTCGGCGTCATAAAAGCCCATCAGTAGCTGAATGAGGGTGCTTTTACCCGAGCCCGTGGCACCGATTACGCCCAAGGTCCCCCCGCGGGGCAGGGAGAAGGAGATGTGGGAAAGGTTGTTTTTTCTGCCGTTGTAGGAAAAGGAGACATCATCAAAAACGAGGAAGTGGGCATCGTCGGTGACCTCCGGCAGTCCCGTCCCTTCCTTTTGCGGGTGGGCGGCGTAGGTGTTCAGAACCTCACCGATGCGGTTTGCCGAGGCTGCACTCTTGGTGCTTTGCACAAAGATGCGGGTGATGGTGGTCATGGCGGTGGACATCAGAGTAAAGTACTGGATGAAGGCGATGATGCGCCCGGGCTTGGAAAGGTCGGCGTTGACAAAATGGGCGCCGAGAAAAATCACACCAACCAGCCCCAGGTTGAGAAACAGACTCATCAGCGGCTGAGACAGAGCCATGGAGATGCCCGCCTTTTGCTCTCTTGCCACCAGCTCCCGATTGGCGGTGTCAAAGCGGCGGCGCTCATAGTCCTCACGGGAAAGTGCCTTGATCACGCGGACACCCTGGCAGTCCTCGCGAACCACCCGCACCATGCCGTCCACGGCCTGCTGGCTTCGGGTGTAAAGGGGCATGCCGTGCTTGGTAATGAGAAAGACCGAAGCGCCGAGCAGGGGCAGGGTGGCAAGCATGACCAGGGCCAGACGGTGGTCCAGTATCAGGGTAATGGCCATGCCGCCCAAAAGCAGGATGGGGGCGCGGACGCCGATTCGTTGCATCATGCCGATGAAGTGGTGGACGTTATAGGTATCCGAGGTGAGGCGGGATTCCAGCGACGGGATGGTGAAGGCATCGGTTTCGCGGGAGCTCAGATGCATGGTGGCGTGAAAGAGGTCATGACGGATCCGCCGCGAGGCATTTTTTGCCACCTTTGCCGCATTGCGGTTGGCAATGACATTGCCCATAAAGGCACCGAAGGCGCAAAGCACCATGGCACCGCCCCAGATCAGGATGGGGAGCACCTCGCCCAGCGGCACCACGCTATCCAGAATATAGCTGAGAATGTAGGGGAGCGTCAGCTCTAAAAGAGTGGCCAGGACCTTGACCGAAAGGCCGAAGGCCATGGATCTGTAGAGCGGACGCAGGTAACGAAAGATCAGCTTCATGATTTTTCCTCCCTGTCTGCCGATTTTCTTGCATTTTCCATGGCGCGTGCCAGAAGGGATTCGAACTGGGCCGTTTCCTCGGGCGAGAATCCGTCGGTCAGCGCCGCCTGCCAATCATTGCCCACCTCCCGCAGCAGGGGAAGGAGCTCCATAGCCTTTTGGGTGGGGTGGACCAGCAGGGCCCGCCGATCCTTGGGGTCGGGGGTGCGGGTGAGAAGCCCTGCCTCCTCCAGGCGGGAAAGGTGTCGGGTCACACTGCTTTTGTTCACGTAAAGAGCGCGGCTCAGCTCATCCTGTGACAGTCCCGGCTCACGACAGATGCGGAACAGATAAAAGTAATTGAAGGGATCAACGCCGGTGCCCTCCAGTCTGCGGGCGCGAAAAAGCGTTCCGCAACGGCCTATGACATTCAGCGAACGGTTGAGTGACGGCATGTATCCGGCTCCTTTTCTAAAAAATGGTTGCATGTGCAACTAATTTAATTATAGCATATCTCCCGGGATTGTCAAGAGCATTTTCGGTTAGCCAGGCGAAAATAATACGAATCCGATCCGGAGCCCGAAAATCATGTCAATATTTTCGCCTGGCTAACCTGTCATATTTTCTTTCACCGGCACATATAAGAGAATGAGAGCAGCCGCAAGGGCTGAGAAAAGGAGGAGCATAAGATGCAAAATCAATTGGAAATGAAGCAAGAAGTCATCAAGGAGCCGCGTACCTTCCCCAAGATCGGTCGCCGTTCGATCATCATCACCTGTGCGGTACTGCTGATCGCCGCGGCGGTGGTGCTTAATTTCGTACTGTTCGGCAATGGGGATGATACCGTGGATCCCTCTACGCCCTCGGGCGGTGAGGTGGCGGAGAATAACGATACCCCTGTGTCTGAGGAGGACGGTTATTTTTCCGCTACGCAGGTCAGCCGTCAGCGTGCCCGTGACGAGGCGCTGGAGGTGCTTCAGAGCGTGGTAGACAACGAGAGCGCCGATGAGGCCACCAAGACCCAGGCGCTCCTTGAGATTGCCGAGCTGGCCAAGGCCATGGAGGCAGAGGCCAACATCGAGACACTGATCCTTGCCAAGGGCTTTGAGCAGTGCGTGGCGGTGATCAACGGCGATACCTGCTCCGTGGTGGTCAATGGAACCGAGCTGCAGGAGAATCAGATCTCCCAAATCAACGAGATCGTCTACGAGCAGACCGGCATCAAGCCCGCGAACATCCGAATCGTTACGAAATAATGCCCAAAAAACGCACAGAGCGGCGTTGCCCCCCGAAAGCGGCTTGACTTACGTCAGTAAGCCCTCGCCATGCTTTCTTCGGCACGACTTGCTCTGTGCGTTTTTTTGTTTGCACTGTGCCGTCGGAAGGCAGGGACGCGGGTTGGTGTGAGCAGTGCGGCTTTTTGGTGTGTTCGAACGCGATCTTTCTATATGTCATCCCGAGCGAGCCAACAAAGGCGAGTCGAACGGATCTCGCAAACGGCAAGAAGCCGTTTGCGTGGTATGTTTGCACGAAACTTTTTTGTGACAAAAGTAACATTCCCTCACAAGAACT
>JAFTNU010000036.1 GCA_017451735.1 Clostridia bacterium | reverse complement strand
GCTTCATTATAGCGCTTCTCGCGGGGCAGGTCAACGGTTTTCTCAAAATGTTACAATTCATTTTTTAAAATTTCAAATCCCGCCAAGGGCGATCAGGAATAATACTCAAAAACGATTGACAAAAACAGGCATTTGTGGTATAATAGCATTAACGATAATGTAAGGCGTGATACGATCGCCTTGCGGAAAGGGAAGATTATGAACGAGAAGCTCTATTCCTTTATTCTGAACAAAAAGCATCACGCCTGGCGCCATGAGGTGACCGAGGATTTTGCCGCCGCTTTTTCTGCGGCCGATACGCCTTATGCCGAGCGCATCACCGCTCGCTTTGAAAAGCTGATGGGGGCACAGGAGCCCCATATCCTGGAGGAGGAGCAGATCGTTCTCCTGCGCACCACGGGGAAGACGCCCGATGTGCTGACCAAGGCCGAGTGGGAGGCATACCGCGCCGAGCACGGCTATGTTCACGAGCTGGGATATACCTCCAATATGTGCGGCGACTATGCCGGTATCATTGCCGCAGGCCTGGATGCCGTGCGCGAGACCGTGGATACCTACGGCAAGCGGGAGATCGACGCCATCTTTGACCTTTGCGACCGTTACCGTGCCGAAGCTGTCAAAAATGGCCGTGACGACGTGGCGGCCGTGCTTGCTCAGGTCCCCCACAAGGGGGCCCGTACCTTCCGCGAGGCTCTGCAATTCTTCCGCATTCTTCATTTCTCCCTGTGGCTGGAGGGCTGCTATCATAACACCGTGGGCCGCTTTGACCAGTATATGTATCCTTACCTTGCGGGCGACATGGCCGCCGGCCGCGAGACAGAAGAGAGCGCCGAAGCGCTTTTGGAGGATTTCTTCCTTTCCTTCAATAATGATAGCGATCTTTCTCCCGGCGTACAGCAGGGCGATAACGGGCAGAGCATGGTGCTGGGCGGCTGTGACGCCACGGGTGCGGACTGCTTCAACAGCCTTTCCGCCATGTGTCTGCGCGCCAGCAAGAAGCTTTTGATGATCGACCCGAAGATCAATCTGCGTGTGTCGAAAAACACACCCATTGAGGTCTATCGCCTGGGCAGTGAGCTGACCAAGGCAGGCCTTGGCTTCCCCCAGTACAGCAACGACGATGTGGTCATCCCCGCCCTGGAGGCCTACGGATATGCCCATGAGGATGCCTGCAACTATGTGGTGGCGGCCTGCTGGGAATTCATTATCCCCAAATACGGGTATGAAATCGTTAACATCGGCGCGCTCAACCTTCCTGCCGTGGTGGGAAAGGCCATCTCCGAAAAATTGGCGAACGCGCCCGATTTCGATGCGTTTATGAAGGAAGTAGACGCCACCGTCAAGGCCGAGGCCGCCGCGATGACCGCTCTCAAATCTGCCGCGCCCTTCCTGCCCTCGCCCTTGATGGATATGCTCATTACCGAGCGCCGCTACCGCAACTTCGGATTCCACGGCACGGGCATTGCCTCCGCCGCAGATGCGCTGTCCGCGGTGAAGACGCACGCCTTTGATCGGAAGGATGTGACCGTGGATCGATTGCTGTCCGGCCTCTCGGACGATTTTGCCAAGGATCCCGATCTTCTGCACCTGCTTCGTTACGAATCCCCCAAAATGGGGTGCGATAATGACGATGTGGACCTGCTTGCCACCCGCTTGCTGGATGACTTTGCCGACGGCCTTTCGGGCAAGAAAAACGCCTACGGCGGTATCTACCGCGCGGGCACCGGAACGGCTATGTATTATCTCTGGCACGCCGCCGAGGTGGGTGCCACCGCCGACGGCCGCCGCAAGGGTGAGCCCTTCGGCACCAACTTCTCCCCTAATTTGTTTGCAAAGATCGACGGCCCCACCTCGGTGATCCGTTCCTTTACCAAACAGCATGTGGCCCGTTGCTGTAACGGCGGCCCCTTGACCCTTGAATTTGCTTCCTCCATGTTCAATGCGCCCGATAGCGTCAATAAATTGGCCGAGCTGGTGCGGTATTTTGTCATGAAGGGCGGTCATCAGATGCAGCTCAATGCCGTCAATGCCGATAAGATGAAGGAGGCACAGAAGCACCCCGAGCAGTATGCTCAGCTGGTGGTGCGCATCTGGGGCTGGAGCGCCTATTTTGTAGAGCTGGATAAGGAATACCAGGATCACGTTATTGCACGCCAGGAGTACACGGTTTAATGGCAACGGGTCACATTTTCGACATCAAGGAGTTCTCGGTCAACGATGGGCCGGGGATTCGTACCACCGTCTTCTTCCGCGGATGCCCCTTACGCTGTATCTGGTGCCATAACCCGGAGGGGCTGGAGCGGGGCAGGGGCGTTCTGGTGAGACAGAACGGATGCCTGCACTGCGGTCGATGCCGTATTCCCTGTGACCACCCGGAATGTCGGGGGCTGGGGAGGTGCCTGCACGCCTGTCCCATGGGACTGATTGAGGAGTTGGGGCGGGAATGGGATGCAAAAAGCCTTGCCGAGCGCCTAATGCGGGATGCCGAGCTTTATGCATCCTCGGGGGGCGGTGTTACGCTTTCCGGCGGGGAGCCGCTCCTGCAATACGAATTCGCCATCGAGCTGTTGCGCCTTTTGCCCGTGCACAAAGCCATCGAGACCTCCGGCTTTGCCTCGGGCGAGGTGTTCAAGCGTGTTCTTGATGAGGTGGACTATGTGATGATGGATATCAAGCTGGCCGACTCGGAGGCTCACCGCCGCTACACCGGCGTGGATAACGCCCCCATCCTGGAAAACTTCAAGCGTCTGAAGGAAAGCGGCAAGCCCTATCTCATTCGCGTGCCGCTCATCCCCGACATCACCGATACCACCGAAAATCTTTCGAAAATCGCTACCGTTGTGGGGGATTCTCCCGTAGAATTGCTCCCCTATAACCGCATGGCGGGGGCCAAATACCCCTCGGTGGGCAAGACCTTTACCGATTTGATCACCAAAACCGAAAACAACCCCATCGACCTGTCCGTCTTTCAAAATGCTACCCTGCGCCGCGATGCGCACTGATAGGAGGAGACCAAAGCTATGAGATCTGTTATTTTCGACTTCAACGGGACCCTGTTTCCCGATGCCGACAAGCATCGCGAGGCGTGGAAGCGCTTTCTTGTGAAATACGGCAAGGGCGCAGACGACGGGGAGCTTCGCTCCCTTGACCTGGGACGCACCACCGAATCTGTTCTGCGCGGTATCTTCGGTGAGAAGATTTCCAAAGCGGATATTTCGGCGCACACGTTGGAAAAGGAGGCGATCTATCGCGATGTTTGCCGCGAGGATCCCACCACCTGCCGTCTGACTGCGGGAGCCCCCGAGTTTTTTGATTTTCTCAAGGCCGAGGGAGTGGATTTTACCATTGCCACCGGCTGTGAGCGCACCAACGTGGATTTTTACTTTGACGAATTTAAGCTGGGGAAGTGGTTCGATCGCACCCGTGTGGTGCTGGATGACGGCACCTTCCCGGGCAAGCCTGCCCCCGATGTCTATCTCCGTGCCGCCAAGATTCTGGGGCGTGAGCCTGCCGATTGCGTGGCCTTTGAGGATTCACTATCGGGTGTCCGTGCGGCATATGCCGCGGGCATCGGCAGGATCGTTGCCATCACCACCGATGTCAGCGCCGAGCGCTTGCTCGGCTGCCCCGGCGTTGAGGTGGCCGAGCCCGACTTCACCAATATGAAAAAACTTTGGGCGGAGGTTCTTTACAAATGATCTTACAAAGCATCAAGGCAACGATAAAAACATCGGACGGTAGCGAAATTTTGTTACATAAGGGCCAAAGCGGCGCCTACAGTGCCAAAGGTGCCTGCGCCGATGTGACCTACATCCCCTTTGAGGGTGGTTATGTCCTGTATGCCGATGCCGACCTGAAGGATCCCGCGCAAAACTTTGATGTAGAGGCGGCGCTGACCCTGCGCTTTACCACGAAGTCCGCTCCTTATATGGCCTATTGCATGAAAACCGATGCTTTCTGGTGCCGCCCTGCCTTTGGCGAGGATTTCACCACCGTCCCCGACCGCACCCAGGCCCTTCTTTTCAAAGAAGGAAATCGCTGGCGTGTGCTTTGGTCGTTGTGCGGGGATGTGTTCAACTGCACCCTCCACGGCGGTGCCGAGGGACTTGAGGCAAGGATCGCCAGTTATTCCGACGGAGAGCACAAGCTTGGAAAAACACCCGTGCTGCTCTACTTTACGGGAAAAGACCCCCACACGGTCATCAAAAAGGCGGCCAAAGCCGCCGAAAAGCTGCTGAACGGCCGTGTCATGACCGTGGACAAAAAAGAGTACCCTGCGATCTTTGAATACCTGGGCTGGTGCTCCTGGGATGCCCTGCAGATCCGTGTGAATGAGGCGGGGCTTCTGGAGAAGGCCGCCGAGTTTAAGGAGAAGAACATTCCCGTTCGTTGGTGTATTATCGACGATATGTGGGGGCATGTCAAGGGGCTGAATGAGGTCCCCGCCGATATCGAATTTCGTCCCATGGTCAAGATCATGCACCAAAGCAAGCTCTATGCCATGGAGGCCGATCCCAAGCGCTTTCCAAACGGTCTTGGCGGTGCCATTCAAAAGCTGCACGATGCGGGTCTGACTGTGGGCGTCTGGTATCCCACCACCGGCTATTGGAAGGGCGTGGATCCCGACGGCCCAATTGTCAAGGAGCTGGCTGAGGATCTGGTGGCACTGCCCAATGACAATATCGTGGTCAAGCCCACCTACAAGTCCGCCTGCCGCTTCCATACCGCCATGCAGGATATGCTGAAGGCGGCGGGGACCGACTTTGTCAAGATCGACAATCAGACCCACTATCGCAACAAATACAGGCCCTACTACCCCGTTGGCGTGGCGGCAAAGGCCATTCAGGATGCCATCGAGGATGTGACCGAGGCCCATTTCGGCAATGCACTCATCAACTGCATGGGTATGGGGAACGAGTCCATGTGGAACCGCCGCAAGAGCGGCATTTCCCGTTGCTCCGGCGACTTCATGCCCGAGAACAGAGCGTGGTTCGCCAAGCATATTCAGCAGTGCGCCTATAACTCCCTTTTTCAGGGGCAGTTCCATTTCAGCGACTGGGATATGTGGTGGACCGACGACGAGCAGGCCAAGAAAAACAGTATCTGCCGCGCCATCTCCGGCGGCCCGATCTATGTCAGCGACAAGATCGGACGCTCCCGCCCCGAGGTACTGAAGCCCCTGTGCTTTGACGACGGACGCATCCTGCGTCCCGACGTGCTGGCCACCCCGATTCAGAAGTGCCTGTTGAACGACCCCACCACCGCGGAGCATCCGCTGTTCATCCATGGTAAGGCCAACGGCTGCGGCCTGCTGGCTGCCTTCAACATCCACGCCGAGAACAAGCCGCAGCAGGGGACTGTCACCGCCGCCGAGGCGGGGCTTGTCAACGGTCGTTATCTGGTTCGTGAGCAGTTGACGGGTGCCGTGCAGATCCTGGAGAAGGGCGAGGCGCTGACTGTGGCGCTTGCCGATAACGATGAGTTCCGCCTTTACATCTTCTATCCGCTCCGCACGGCCGTTACGCCGCTGGGGCGCATTGATAAGTTCATCTCTCCCAAGGCCATTCTGCGCAAGTCTGCCAAGGGCGTGAAGCTCTATGAGGGTGGGCAGGTCGCCTTCCTCGGTGTCAGTGCCATTTCCACTGACAAGCGCGATCGCGTAGAGGGCGTCAAGCAGGGGAGCATCACTGTGTTTGAGCTTGCCCCCGATGAGACCGAGATCACGTACCTGTCATAAAAAACATCAAACGTATGAAACTTTTTCAAATTTTACCATAAAAGGAGAACAAAAACATGAAAAAGCTGTATGCCATGCTACCCGAAGAGCTGGGCACCATCAACCCCGACATTTACGGCCATTTTTCCGAGCACATCGGCGGTGTGTTCTATGACGGTCTGTGGGTCGGTGAAGATTCCGATGTGCCCAACATCAAGGGCTTCCGCAAGGAGGCTGTTGAAAAGCTGCGCGCCATCCACATCCCCGTGCTTCGTTGGCCCGGCGGCTGCTTTGCCGAGGTCTACAACTGGCGCGACGGTATCGGTCCCCGCGATCAGCGCCCCAAGCGCCACAACTGGTGGGACTATGAGGATGGCCGCCTGGAGAGCAATCAGGTGGGCACCCACGAGTTTATCGACCTGTGCCGTCTGATCGGTGCCGAGCCCTATTTCGGTGCCAATATCACCTCCATGACCCCCATGGACATCCGCGATTGGATGGATTACTGCAACTCTCCCCGCGGCTCCACAACGCTGGCGCTGGAGCGTGAGAAGAACGGCTCTCCCGAGCCCTTCAATGTCAAGTACTGGGGCGTCGGTAACGAGACCTGGGGCGGCGGCGGCGAGATGACCCCCGAGGTCTATGCCCACGAGTATCGCAAGTATGCGGCCGTGCTCTATAATCTGACCCGCTACATGGGCGGCGAGCTCTTTATTTCGGGCGCAAACGGCACCGACTCTATGGATTGGACCAAGCGTTGCCTTGGCGAGCTGCGCAACATTCATTACAGCAAGTCCACCGGTTACACCCTCCACTATTACTGCGGCGGTCAGGAGTGCCGCGGCTATGACAGCGATCAGTGGTATGAGCAGATGCGCCGCGCTGACAAAATGCAGGAGGTCATCGACAAGGCCTGGGGCTTTATCGTGGGCTACGGTATGCAGGAAAAGGCAAAGCTGGTGGTGGACGAATGGGGCGCCTGGCACAAGCGCGGCAGACCCTCCCAGGGCGGCAGTGGCCCCTCCAACGGCATGAATCTTTATGAGCAGCAGTCCACCATGCGCGATGCACTGGTTGCAGGTCTTACACTGAATATATTCAATAATAACTGCGATAAGGTTCGTATGGCAAATATCGCCCAGGTCATGAACAACATCCAGAGCCTGTTCCTGGCCGCAGGCGAGCATTGCATCACCACCCCCACCTATCATGTCTTTGATATGTATAAGGGGCATATGGGTGCCACCGCCGTGCGTACCGCACTGGAGAATCCTGTGATCACCTATAAGTCTCCTAAGGACGGAACCGAGAAAACAGCCAAGCAGTTCTCCACCTCCGCCAGCGTCAAGGATGGCGTCCTGACCGTTACGCTGACCAATGCCGACCTCAAAAAGGATGAAACCATCAGCCTTGAGATCGTAGGCGGCAAGGCCGCAGGCGACGCTAAAGTGACGGTGCTCCATGCCGATAATCCCGACACCGTCAATACCTTTGAGGAGCCCGATAACATCGTGCCCGCCGCACCTGTGGATATGCCTTTGCGTTATATCAAGGTGCCCCGCGCATCGGTCGTTACCGTAGAAGTCAAGCTCGCATAATATACGCAAAAGCCGCTCCTTGGGAATTGGTGAGAAATCACAAAAAACCGAATAGGACAAGAAAACTCCATCATGGACGAAAGTCTGTGATGGAGTTTTCTGTATACTCTGCTCGTCAAATTGGAATTTGTTTACTGTTCCTTGCGATTGGATTTGATCTGATAGATAAAACCGCCAATCCCCAAACCAATAGCAGAAAATAATGCACCAATCAATATCATTTCCAACTGCGGAACATTAATTCTGGCAAACTTTATCGCAATCATGTTTTTCACACTAAAGGTTGCATATTCAGCCAGCGTGTGCATAACACCAAATGCAATAGGTAATAGCCATTTCTGTTTACCAAAATAGTTGCTTTTTCCTATTAACAAAGAAATCACTAATGTAGTAACAGGGAGTATAATCCATAGGAATACAATGCTGTATCCCATTGCATCAGAAGCGCTAATAAAAAACCAAAATACAATAAGAGAAAATGCCCAGATTCCCAGGTAAGTTGCAATCAAAATTGTTTGAGATAGGTTTCTTTGATGTTTGACAGTATTGGTGCTTTCTTCAAGATAATCGATATAATTTGTCATAGTCGTATTTTCCGTTTCTTTCAAAAGGCGGTCGAGACTTACTTCATATAAATCGCTCATTTTTATAACACTAATAATATCGGGGTATGTTCTGTTGTTCTCCCAATTTGACATTGTTTGTCTGCTCACACCAAGGGCTTCCGCAGCTTGCTCCTGTGTAAGCTGCGCGGCTAAGCGCGCTTCCTTGATTTTTAATCCAATATCCATATTCTCACCACCTTTATCTGTTTGAATGATACACTACAAATCGTTTTTTGTCTATCCAAACACTTTTACAATGCGGCTTCATAAATGTAAAAATGCTTTTACATTTGTATTATAGTGTTGCCCCGCGATAGCGGGTGAGAGGGCAGTTACGGCATATTTCCGATTCTCTCATTGATTAACAAGATGAGCGCTTAATGGTATTTGCTCCATTTTATTTTCTTTGTCAGCTTTGCCGCCACCTCTCCCAAAGGAAGAGGCTTTTCGTTAGCCTCATTATAACACAAATCGGCAGAGAAAAAATATCTCTGCCGAAATTTTTGTGCTTGCAAATCCTCCGTTAAGAACAACGGCATAAAACCCAAGGAGCGGTTTTGTCATAAAAATCGCACACCGTTTGTTATATTTGGAGCCTTTTTGCTCAGATCTCCATTACAAGCCCGTCATAGGCCACGGTCATGCCCAATTCGGTCAGCAGACCGTAATCATCCTTTTGTACCGTGTCGTAAGGCGGAACGCCGAGATGATCGGCAATGCGGATAGCGTCTCTGGGGAGCATGGCGTTCTCCCGCAGTGCCTCCAACAGCAATCTGAGCATCGGGACCGTGTTATGGGTACCGATGCGGAAGTTGCCGGGGAGCTCGCCTACCGTGGCCTCCAGGATCATGGCGTTGAATACCACATTCTTGGCACGCAGATACTCCCAGGTGTCTGCGCGGAACCAGCCGCCGTCGCATCCGTAAAAGAGAGTCTTGCCGTCTTTTTCAAAAATGTAATGCAAGGGCTGCTGCCGGGGACCGCCTGCCAGATGGTTGGCGGGGAGAGCGGTGACCGTCATGCCTGCCGTTTCCCATTTCTGCATGCATTTCACAGGGCAGATGTTGATGAGAGCGGCCTCCTGATCGGAAAGCCCCAGGTCGGCAACTGCACCCTCATGACACCAGAAATTGATCTTCTGCCCGGCCGCGGCGGCGTAGGCCAGCAATGTTTCCTTGACATAATGGTCCCGATGGGTGTGAGAAAGGAAAATATCGGTGATGGCACCGGTGTCCTCGCCCAGCTTTGTGGCATAGTCAAAGGATTGCATAGCCACGTCCACCAATATGTTGTGGTCGATCATCATCGAGGAGCAACGGCGTTGCCCCTCCTTAATTTCGGCCTCGGGTTTGTTTTTGGAACCGGCCGCACCTGTTCCGAGAAATAAAAGTCTCATAAAAGCTCCTTTCGGCGATGTTCATTGCATCCATGATTGTCTTTTGCGATTGGTTTTATTATAACATGAATCCTCTCCACAGGCAACAAAAATTTGGCCGATCGGATGTATTTTTTCGTCGGGCAATGTTCGGTCGAACGCAAAGAGAGCCGATCCCATTGGGATCGGCTCTCTTTGTCTGCCCTTTTCTCACGGGAGAGGGAAGAGTCAGTGCCTTGCTTCTCCTGTCTGTTTCATGTATGCCAACAGCTCGTCGGGGAAGTTGACGGTCATGCCGTCGGCACCCGCATCGTAAACGGCTTTCATGTTATCGCGATTGACGCCCCAGGCACGAACATTGAATCCGGCGGCGTGCCACTCGCTCACCCTTTCGGGCGTCACCAGCGCGGCAGGAGGACAAAGCTCGTCGGCACCGATGGCACGGAGCGCATCAAGCGTCCCGTCGGTCACTTCCTTTACCAGCCAACCCACACGTAGCTCGGGGGCGATCTCCTTGATCCTTTGGATGTAATCCAAACGGAAGGAGGTCACAAAGGTTTTCTTATACATATTGTAGCGGCGCAGAAGTGCGGCCACCTCTACCTCGATGTCTGCTTGTTTCAGCTCGATGGCAAAGGTGATATCATCTCTGTGGGCAAAATGCGCCAGAAAATCCTCAAATGCCACGATCTTGTCCGAAAGCTCACCTTTTTGTACATTCAGCGCCTGCAGCTCTGCCCATGTCATTTCGTCGATGCGACGGGTGTGCTCCTCACCGCACATGCGGGCAGGAGTTGCGTCGTGATGAAGCACCAAAACCCCGTCACGGGTCTTGCGCACATCGGTCTCAATGCCGTTGGCGCCCATAAAAACACCCGTGTAGAAGGAGAGCATGGTGTTCTCGGGGGCATATTCGCTGGCGCCGCGGTGGGCATAGGTCACAAAGGTCTCACGGCTGTCCTCCCACATGTGGCTCGCGAATTTCTTGTTGCAATCCCGCAGAAATGCCTGCCAGATCTCTCCGCTTTCGTCCACAAAAGGATTGACGGTGGGGTTCGCCTTCAAAAGCTCTGCGTTTTCACGGGTGTGATTCTGCCAGGAGTGGTTGCCTACAAACAGATCCACATGCTCCTTTTTCAGCTTTTCGACAGAGTCCAGGAAGCTGGCGCGGAGCGAATAGGGAATGTCCCATTTTTTTAACCAGCTCTTACGGAGCTGCTTGGCACTGGCACCGCCGAACATACCGCAGCGCAGCTTCTTTCCGTTTTCCTCCACATCAAAGAAGAGGGAATAGGTCCCCTCGGTGTGGCCCGGGGTGTGCAGACACCGCACATCGGTCCCGCCAAGGGACACCACCATGCCGTCGGTGTAATATACATCGGGGGTAAAGCCCTTGATGTACTTGACATCCTCCTTTGCCAGAAAGGTCTTGGCTCCTGTCAGCTCCACCAGCTTTGCCGTGGCGTCGGTGTGATCGTAATGACCGTGAGAGTGCAGGATGTACTTGATATCCTTAATGTCAAAGCCAAGCTCGGTCACCGAGTCCACAATGGTCTCAAGGTTATCCTCATAGCCGGTGTCGATCAGAATATGCCCCGCGTTGGTAACCAACAGATGAGAGGAGGCCTTGTAGGTGCCCACGAAGTAAAGATTTCCCGCCATTCTGAAGGGTGCAATGTCCGATAGTGCCATATTTGGTCTCCTTAAGCAAGAATTATAAAAAATGCAGCGTTTGATTTTAAAATTTTTTGATTAAAAATTGGAAAAAACGACTTTTAAATTGGAATTGTGTCAAATATCCGCATCCTTCACGTATTTACTGCCGTTTTCGGCAATGAACACCTTACGCTCGGCAAGATTGTCACCCATCAGTACATCAAACATGTATTCGGTGCGCTCCACGTCGGCGGGCTCCACCGAGACAAGCCGTCTGGTTGCGGGATTCATGGTGGTCTGCCACATCATGTCGGGCTCGTTCTCACCAAGGCCCTTCGAGCGTTGCAGGGTATATTTCTTGCCCTCCAATTTTTTAAGAATCTCGGCCTTTTCAAATTCGTTGTAGGCAAACAGGATCTCATCCTTGGTCGTGATCTCAAACAGAGGGGACTCCGCAATAAAGACCTTCTTTTCCCGCAGAAGCGTGGGGAGCAGACGGTAGAACAGGGTCAGCAGCAGGGTGCGGATCTGGAAGCCGTCCTCGTCGGCATCGGTACAGATGATGATCTTGGACCAGCGGAGCTGATTCAGGTCAAACTTGTTCAGATCTCCCTTCACCTTGGCGTTGCCCTGGATCTCCACGCCGCATCCGATGACACGGAGCAGATCGGTGATGATGTCGTTTTTGAAAATGCGCTCGTAAGAGGCCTTGACGCAGTTCAGCGTTTTACCGCGGACGGGGATGATGGCCTGAAACTCGGCGGCGCGTCCCAATTTACACGAGGAAAGCGCGGAATCGCCCTCCACGATGTAGAGCTCGCGCACATCGGGGTCCTTGGAGCGGCAGTTCACGAATTTCTCCACCCGATTGGCAATGTCGATGGTGCCGGTCAGCTTCTTTTTCAGATTGAGACGGGTGGTTTCGGCGTTTTCACGACTGCGCTTGTTGATCAGAACCTGGTTGGCAAAGCGCTCGGCCTCCAGGGGATTCTCGGTAAAATAGATCGAGAGGTTCTCACGCAGGAATTTATTCAGTGCGTCGTAGATAAAGGTGTTGGTGATCGACTTTTTAGTCTGGTTTTCGTAAGAGGTCAGGGTAGAGAAGCTGTTGATCACCAGCAGGAGGCAGTCCTCTACATCGGCAAAGGTGATCTTCTTTTCGCTTTTGGTATACTTGCCGTTGCTGCTCAGATAGTTGTCAATGGCGTAAACGAATGCCGATCTGACCGCCTTGTCGGGTGAGCCGCCGTGCTCCAGAAAGCTGGAGTTGTGGTAGTACTCGATCCGCGGCTCGGTGTTGGAGACGCAGAAGGAGATATCTGCCTTCAGCTTGTAGTCGTCCTTGTCGGCGCGGTCGCGGCCCACGGTCTCCAGATGCCAGAGCACGGGGTCGGTCATGGAAGAGCCCTTGGCCAGTTCCACAATGTAATCGGAAATACCGTTGGGGTAAACAAACTGCTCTTCCTCAAAATTGCCCGCCTCATCCTCCAGACGGAGCACAAAGGTGATGCCGGGGTTCACCACCGCCTGGCGGTGGAGGGTCTCGCGAAAGAAGTCGTGGGGGATGCGGATATCGGTAAAGACCTCGATGTCGGGGCGCCAGTGGATGACCGTTCCCGTACGGCGCTCTTTTTTATCCAGGGGAGTGGATTTCAGCTGTGTTTTGGGTTCGCCCTTGGCAAAGGAGATGGTATGCACCTGCTCGCCGTCAAAGGAGAAGACGTTCATGAATTCCGAAGAATACTGCGTGGCGCAGGCACCCAGACCGTTCAGGCCCAGGGAGTACTCATAGGCGCCGCCGCCCTTATTATTATCATATTTACCGCCGGCATAGAGCTCACAATAAATGAGATCCCAGTTCCAGCGCTTTTCCTTTTCGTTGTATCCCAGAGGAACGCCGCGGCCGCGGTCGTCCACCTCGATGGAAAGGTCGCGGTAAGCGGTTACGGTGATCACATTGCCGTGTCCCTCACGCGCCTCGTCCACTGCGTTGGAAAGGATCTCGAAAAAGGAGTGCTCGCAACCCTCCAGACCGTCCGAGCCGAAGATCACGCCGGGGCGCTTGCGCACACGGTCGGCGCCCTTCAGGGCGGTGATGCTGGCGTTGCCATAAGATTTTGATGTTTTTTTGGTAGCCATCTTAATCTCCTGTTTATCGTCCATTTTGTGTCATTTTATCACTCTATTATACCATATCTTGTGGATTTTGTAAAGTCCGCCGCGGATTTTTTTCGCAAAAGCCAAAAAAATCGTCATAATGCTTGCACTCGGTGCCCCGAATTGGTATAATATACTATGGATAATCTTATTTATATGAGGTGATCCGCTTGACAATATCGTATCAGGGTAGATCGGTCGCTGTTCTGGGGTTCGGCCGCGCCGGCCGTGCCGCCGCCGAATTTTTGCTTCGTCACGGGGCAAGGGTCACGGTTTATGCCGAGAAGGCCGCCGATGAAAGGGAAGTGGAAAGCTTTCGTGCGCGAGGGGCCGACTTTCGCTTCGGTGCCTTTCCGCCCCGTTTTGAAGAGAGCCTGCTGGTTCGCTCCCCCGGTATCCGCCCCGATATTTTTGCCCTGCGGGCATCGTTGGCGGCAGGAGCCACCCTGACCGGTGAGACCGAGCTCTTTTTCTCCCACTGCCCCGCCCGGATCATCGGGGTCACGGGCAGTGACGGAAAGACCACCACCGCCAATCTCATTGCCGCTCTGTTGCGCGGCGCGGGGCATACCGTCTATCTGGGCGGCAATAACGGTACGCCGTTGCTTCCGTCCGTGGATGAGATGCGTCCCACGGATTTTGCCGTGGCAGAGCTCTCCAGCTTTCAGCTCATGACGCTGGCGCATTCCCCCGAGATCGCCGTGATCACCAATATCACCCCCACTCATCTCAACTGGCACGCCGATATGACCGAATACGCCGCCGCAAAATGCCGTATTTTCACGGGTGGTGCGCGGCGTCTGATCCTGAACGGCAGCTGTGCCGCCACCCGCGATATCGGGGCCCATGCCCTTCCTCCCGTGACTTGGTTCGGGACGGATGCGGGGGAGATCGTGCTAAGGGAGGGGGAGAGCGAAGCCCGTTTTTCCGTTCCCGATACATTTTGCTTGCCGGGGCGGCATAACCGTGAGAATCTTGCCGCGGCCTATGCCGCCGTGCGGGGGCTTGTGCCTGCCGGGACCCCGGAAAGGGTCCTGAAGGATTTTCGCGGCGTGGCGCACCGCCTGCAGTATGTGGATACTGTGGCGGGTGTTGCCTATTATAACAGCTCTATCGATACATCGCCTACCCGCACCGCCGCGGCGCTCCAAGCCCTTGGCGGCACACCTGTGGTGATCGCGGGCGGCAGAGGAAAGGGGGTCTCCTTCCTGCCCCTGGGTGACGCCCTTGCGGCCCACGCCCGTGCGGTTTACCTTTACGGCGAGGCCGCCGCCGAGATCGAGCGAGCGATCAAAAAACGCGTACCCGTTTGCCGTTTTTCGCTGTTTTCCGATGCCTTTGCCGCCGCCGCAGCGGCGGCGGCTCCCGGGGACACGGTGCTCCTTTCTCCGGGATGCACCGCCTTTGACCAATTCCGTGATTTTGAGCACCGTGGCGATACCTTTTGCCATCTGGTGCGGGGATTGCACCAATCATGAGCAAGCATTGAAGTTAATGACAAAAAGAAAGGAAAAAGAACGTGATTTTCAACTGTAAGATGTGCGGCGGTGATCTGATCATCGCAGAAAAAAGCAGTGTAGCTACGTGCAAATACTGCCGCATGCAACAGACCTTGCCCAAATTGCCCGACGAGCGGCGTGCCGGGCTTTACAAGCGTGCCAACGAGTACCGCCGTAACAATGAGTTTGACAAGGCAATGGCGCTGTATGAGGGTATTCTGGCCGAGGACACCACCGATGCCGAGGCCTATTGGAGCCTCTGCCTTTGTCGATATGGCATCGAGTACGTGGAGGACCCCAAAAGCGGCCTGCGGATCCCCACCTGTCACAGGACGCATTTCAAATCGATCCTGCAGGATCGTGATTACCTCTGCGCCCTCGAGCATGCCGAGGGTGGGGCAAGGGAGCTGTACCGCACCGAGGCGGAGCGTATCGATGCGATCCAGAAAAACATATTGGCCATTTCGGCCAAGGAGAGCCGCTTCGACATCTTCATCTCCTATAAGGATAGCGATGAGAACGACGAGCGCACGGTGGACAGCGTGATCGCCGAACAGATCTATCATGAGCTGATGGCACGGGGATACAAGGTGTTTTTCTCTCGCATCACGCTGGAGGATAAGATCGGCTCCGCCTACGAGCCCTACATTTTTTCGGCGCTCAACAGCGCAAGGCTGATGCTGGTGGTGGGCACCAGGACTGAGTATATCAATGCGGTGTGGGTGCGGAATGAATGGAGCCGTTTCCTTGAAATGATCGAACGGGGCGAGAAAAAGACGATCGTTCCTTGCTTTAAGGATATGAGCCTGCGGGACTGGCCCGACGAATTCAGGGCATTGCAGTATCAGGATATGGGTAAGGTCGGTGCCATGCAGGATCTGTTGCGCGGTATCGACAAGATCATGCAGGATGATAAGCCCCCAAGGACAGAAAAAAAGCCACCCGTTCAGGGAAAAAACGAAAATCGGGAGCAAATCCGTGGGCGATCGGTCACCATCGGGAGCGTGCGGACCATCGGCTCCAACGATGCCAATCATTGCTGGCCCAAGGGGGAGTATTCCACCGACATCGATCGCGATCGGTTCAGCGTGGTGTATTTTCATGCCGATCTGAAGGGGACCGTCAACAAGAATCGGATCACATGCGGCTTTGCCATTTATGACGAGCGCAATGTAAAAATTTTCGAGGATGAATCGCAGTTTGACTGGGCTCCTGATTATAGCCGTATTTCGCGGGGATGGATCCTGAGGGGCGGGGACGGTACCGTGATCCCCGCAGGCCGTTACCGGGTGGAATTCTGGGTCGAGGATTCGGAGCGGTTCCGGACCTTCTTCCGGGTCACGGCCGGCCGCGTGCCTTCTGTTCGGCAAGCGCCCGTCGGGGATCGCTACCGTTCCGCGCCCGCTCCCGAGCGGGCACTGCAGAAATCCGCCTTTTCCAACAAGCTGATCGGCGTGGGTATCCTTGCCCTGGTGGCAATCGTTGTGACGGTCGGCGTGATCATCGGTGTGATACAATCCATCGATAAGGGTGTCGACGAGCCGAGCATTTCGGCCGACGGAGAGGTGCTTTACTATGAGAACATCGGATATAAGACTGTCGACGGCGGCGTGATGATCACCGATTATCGGGGCAGTGAAACCACCCTGACCCTGCCCGACAATATTGACGATAAGGCCGTGGTGGCCATTGCGGCGGGGGCATTTCGGGATCAAAAAGCGCTGACCACGGTGGAGGTTCCCGATTCGGTGACCGAGATCGGAGAGGGGGCCTTTGGTGGGTGCACTTCACTGACCGAGTTGATCCTGCCCTTTGTGGGCAGAAGCATGACCGCGACCGAGCTGAATACGACCACCCTCGGCTATATTTTCGGCACGGACGGTACGCACACAACGGCAGTGGGTGAGGCTGCGACAAGCGGCGACAAGGGCTATACCACGCAGGCCCCGGCATTCGGAGAGGGGAGCCTGCTCAGCTATTATTGCTATGCGATCCCCCGGAGCCTTCGACGCGTAGGCATTACCCGACAGACCGTCCTGCCCGACTATGCCTTCCACAACTGCGATATGATCCGTGAGATCGGCGTGGCACAAAAGGTCTCCTCGGTGGGCATGCATGCCTTTTCCGGGTGCAGTAATCTGTCCGGCTGCTATTTTGAAGCTGCCGACTTTGCCGTCATCCGAGGCAGTGCGTTTGCAAATTGCACTGCGTTTGTCTCCTTTTCCGTTCCTTACGGTGTGGAAACCATTGGCGGAGACGCTTTCCTTGGTTGTACGGGTCTGACCGATTTGGAGATTGCCGACAGTGTAAAGACCGTGGAGGCGGGGGCGTTTGCAAATTGCTCCGGATTGACCGTTGTTACCGTGCCCGAGAGCGTGACCTCCATGGGCTACGGCGCCTTTAGCGGATGCACCTCTCTTGCCGAGATCACGTTGCCCTTTGTGGGCGCGGGCCTGACGGTGACAGAGCAAAAGGACACCACCCTGGGATACATTTTCGGGGACGGTCAGCAGCTGATCTCCGGCGAATCTGCCACAAGCGGCTCCGTGGGGCTGACGGCACAGTCACCTGACGATGCCGACGGAAATTTTTACTATGGCTATGCTGTCCCCGCAAGCCTCCGTCGGGTAAAGGTGACACGCCAGACCGCCGTTCCTGCCTACGCCTTCCGCAATTGCGACCTGATCCGTGAGATCTCCTTTGATAAAGCAATTTCCGCCATCAACGATTGCGCCTTCCAGAATTGTAAGGCCTTGGAGTCGGGCTCCTTCTCGATCACAGACGGTGCGCTGATGGGCAGCTATGCCTTCGCCGACTGCGACAGCCTGACCTCTGCGGATATTCCGTATGGCTTTACATCGGTGGGAAATGACGCATTTTACGGCTGTGACCGGTTGCAGTATGTCAATGTTCCCGCAACAGTGCGGATGGTGGGGGAGGGCGCCTTTGGCAATTGCCCGAGCCTTGCCGAAGTGGACATAGCCGTGAGCGTGGGGCAGATCGGCGCATCGGCCTTTGCAGACTGTAGCGATCTGACCGTTATCCGTTACGGCGGCAGTCAATCTCAATGGGGGCAGATATCCTTTGGCGCCGATTGGGATCGCAATACCGGAGATTATGAGATCTTCTACTCGTAATACTGCCACACAGCCGTCCGTTTGCGCGGACGGCTGTGCTTTTGCAAAAGATGCAATAAGTTTACACTTTTAAGTGGAAATTCCCGTAAAAATATGTTATACTAATAAAATCAAACTATATGGAAACGGGGAGGGGGACTCGAATGCAGGAGACCGCAAATACAAAAGCCTTGCTTCGGCGTTCCGCCGATGTGAAGTTTTATAAGAGTCATATGCTTGTCATGAGTGTGATGGTCGCCTTCTTCACCCTTCTTGGCGCGGTGTGCGTCATTGCAACGGACTCTCCCTCCTTCTAGCTGGTGCCCGCCGCCTCGGCCTTGGTCGGCGTGCCCGCTATGGCTTGGTACGGCTTTAATCTGTTCAGCATTTTTAAGAATACCGACGGCTATCGCTTTCACGAGGTCACGCTGACCCACCCGCAGACCACCTGGGGGAGACGGCTCTATTTCATTGTGGAGGTAGAGGAAAGGACCCTTGAGACCCGTGCGGTTTTTAACGCGGAGGGGCTGATGACCCCGCAATTCAACGATTACAGCAATGCCACCGTCCTGATCGGCTATAACGCCGAAACAGAGGAGCTTGTGGTCATAAAAGAAAGGAACTGAAAATTGGAACTTCGTGAGCTGATCCCCGCCATGGCGGGGCTGATGAGCATTACGGGCTATGAGACCTACGATGCCGAGCGCCTGACTGCCCTGCTGCAGGGCTTTGACGAGGATATCACCGATCCGGTGGGCAATCGTATCCTTGTGCGGCGATGCGGACGGGAGAACGCCCCCAAGATCCTCATCGACACTCATTTTGACGAGATCGGGCTCCATGTCTCGGATATCCGCGACGGGGGCTTTCTCAAGGTCGAGGGCGTGGGCGGTCTGGACGGACGCACCCTCCCCTCGGCAGATGTCAGAATCTACGGCAAGCAGGTGCTGGAAGGCGTTATCGCCTCCACACCCCCCCACCTCAAGAACAAGGATGACGAGGAGAAGGTCAAGCCGGTGAGTGAGCTGCTGATCGATACGGGCTACCCCACGGAGGAGCTCCGCGAGCTTGTGCGTATCGGTACCCCCGTGGGCTTTACCCCCCGCTACACATGGCTGCAGAATGACCGCCTGGTGGGCAAGGGCATGGACAACAAGGCGTGCTGTGCCATTGCCGCCCACGCCCTGCGGGATATTCCCGCCGCCGAGCTGGCAGGGGATGTCTATTTGGTATTCGCGGTGCATGAGGAGACCGACCGTGTGGGCGGTACCGCCGTGGGCGGCTTCTCGGTGGAGCCCGACTACGCTATGGTGATCGATGTGAACATCGGACATGCTCCCGGCAGTAAGGAGATCGGCACGGTGGAAATGGGCAAGGGTCCCTCGATCTGCCGCAGTGCCATCACCGACCGCCGTCTGACCAAAATGACCGAGGCGCTCTGCGAGCGCGGTGGCATTCCGTGGCAGCGGTGCGTGGACGCCGTCTCCACGGGCACCGATACTGTGTCCCTTCATCTGGTGGGGAAGGGGATCCCCGTGGTGGATGTGGGATTGCCCCTGCGCGCCATGCACACCTACGTGGAGATGCTGGATATGACTGACGCCGAGTATCTGGCGGCACTGGTGCGTGCCTTTGTCACCGATAAAGAGATCGGGGAGGTGTTCGCATGAAATACGGCGTGGAATTGATTGAAAGGCTGGCACTTTGCTTCGGACCCACCTCCTGCGAGGGCGAGGTCGAGCAGGCCATTCGTGAGGAGCTGGCAGGCACGGGCGCCATATTGGAAACCGACCGCATGGGCAACCTGACCGCGCATCTGGCAGGCCCCGAGGGTGCCCCCCGCATCATGCTCTCGGCCCATATGGACGAGGTGGGCTTTATGATCACCCATATCGAGGAAAAGGGCTATCTGCGCTTCGAACCTTTGGGCGGCATCGACCCCGCCGTGCTCTCGGGCAGAGCGGTCACGCTGGGTGACGAGACAAAGCGCATCCCGGGCGTCATCGCCGCAAAGGGCATCCATCAGCAAAGCGCCAAGGAGCGCAAGGAGCTGCCGAAAACCGAGGATCTGTATATCGACATCGGTACCAATAGCCGTGAGGAGACGGAAAAGGTCCTGGAACGGGGTGACTTTGGCACCTTTGATACCCCCTTCTGCCGCTTTGGCAAGGATGGGGCGTTCATCAAGTGCAAGGCACTGGACGACCGCTTGGGCTGTGCCGTGCTGATCGAGGTCCTGCGCGCTCTTGACGGAAAAAAGCTCCCTCTTGACCTGTGGTTTTGCTTCACGGTGCGTGAGGAAATCGGCAAATCGGGTGCAGGCGTCACCGCCAATCGCATCGCCCCCGATTACGGTATCATTTTAGAGACCACTGCGATTGCCGACGTGGCGGATGTGGATCCCTCCCGTCGTGTGGCCACCGTGGGAGAGGGCGGGGTGCTGTCCCTCTTGGACCGCTCCACCATCTATGACCGTGCCCTGATCGATTTTGCCCTTAACACGGGTGCGAAAAACGCCATTCCCGTGCAGGTGAAGCGCTACGTATCGGGGGGCAATGACGCGGCGCATATCCAGCGGAGCGGCATCGGTGTCAGATGCCTGGCGCTCTCTGCCGCCACCCGCTATCTCCATGCCCCCGTTTCGGTGGCGTCGGTCAAGGATTTTGAAAGCATGATCGCTCTGCTGATTCGGATGCTGAGCGATTGGAAGGAAGGAATCAAATGATCAATACGTTAAAAAAATTATTGCCCCTTGTCCCCTCGGTATCGGGGCGTGAGGGTGGCATTCGGGAGATCATCACCGCGCTGATGCGTCCCTTGGTTGACGATGTTTCCGTGGATGCCATGGGCAATCTGATCTGCTTGAAAAAGGGCAGTGCCGCTGCCCCCCGTAAGGTGATGCTCTGCGCCCATATGGACGAGATCGGCTTTATCGTGAACTTTATTGAAGAGAACGGCTATCTGCGGGTGGCCCCCATCGGCGGTATTCACTATGCGGCCGCCGCCTTTTCCGAGGTGGTGTTCGAAAACGGCGCGCGGGGCGTGCTTGTGCCCGAGGCCGACGTGCCCGCCAAGGAGACCCCCAAGGCTGAGAAATGCTATATCGATATCGGTGCCGCCTCCCGCAAGGAGGCAGAGCGCCGCGTGAGGATCGGCGACTGCTGTGCGCTTGTGCCGCATCTGACCAAATTGACGGCAAATCGCATCACGGGTCGGCCTTTTGACGACCGTATCGGCTGTGCCGTGATGCTTGAGATCGCTCAAAGGCTGACCGCTCCCGCCGATGATATCTATTATGTATTCTCCGTGCAGGAGGAGGTGGGCTGTCGCGGTGCCAAGCCAGCCGCCTTTGCCATCGCCCCCGATCTCGCCCTCATTTATGACGTGACAGGCACGGGTGACGAGCAGGGAAGCAAGCCCATGGCGGTCAAGCTGGGCGAGGGTGTTGCCGTTAAGATCAAGGATAGCTCGGTGATCTGCGACCGTACGCTGGTGGACGAGCTGCTGGATGCTGCCAAGGAGAAAAGGATCCCCGCCCAGTGCGAGATCCTCACCTACGGCGGTACCGACACCTCCTCGGTGCAGATGACGGGGCTCGGCTGTCGCGCGGGGGCGCTTTCCATCCCCTCCCGCTATATTCACTCCGGGGTGGAGATGATCGACCTGCGTGACGCCAAGGCCGCCGTTGATCTGACCCTTGCGTATCTGGGAGGTGCGAAATGATCGAATTTTCCAAGGAATTATTGACTCTTGCCGACCGGGCCGAGGCGGCACTGGCCCAAGAGTTTTCACACATTGCCAAGGTCTCGCACGAGAACACCGCCCGCGTGATGGCGGCGTTTGCCGAGCATCGCGTGGATGCCGCCTGCTTTGCCCCCACCACGGGCTATGGCTACGACGATCGGGGCAGGGAGGTACTGGATAAAATTTTTGCCGACGTAATGGGCGCCGAGGCGGCGTTCGTCCGCCACAGCATCGTCAACGGCACCCACGCCCTGACCATCGGCCTGTTCGGTTTGTTGCGTCCGGGTGATATCCTGCTGTCCCTGACGGGCAAGCCCTACGACACCTTAGAGGAGGTCATCGGCATTGCGGGAACTCCCGGTAACGGGTCGCTTGCCGACTACGGCGTGGACTATCACGGCATCGAGATGATCGAGGGCAAGCGCCTTGATTTTGATGCCATCGGTGCATTCCTGCGCTCCGAGGCGGGCGCGCGGGTCAAGGTCTGCTTCCTCCAGCGCTCCAAGGGCTACCTCAACCGCAAGACCTTGACCGTGGACGAGATCGGCGAGGCGGTCCGCTTCGTCAAATCCATCCGTCCCGAGGTCTTCGTGGTGGTGGATAACTGCTACGGTGAGTTTACCGAGACCCGCGAGCCCCCCGCCGTGGGCGCCGATCTTGCTATCGGCTCGCTGATCAAAAATCCCGGCGGCGGCATGGCAGAAACCGGCGGCTATCTGGCAGGCACCGCCCGCGCCGTAGAGCTTTGCTCCTACCGTCTCACCTGTCCCGGCATCGGGCTTGAGGTGGGGGCGACCCTGGGGCAGAACAAGCATATGTTCCGCGGCATCTTTTATGCGCCGCACACGGTGGCTGAAGCGCTCAAAACGGCGCATTTCGCCGCATACGTATTCAAAAAATTGGGCTATGCCGTAGAGCCCGCTCCCGGTGAGCGGCGCTCGGATATCATCCAGACGGTCATCACGGGGTCTGCCGAGGGATTGTGCGCCTTCTGCCGGGGCATTCAGGCGGGCTCTCCCGTGGATGCCTATGTCACCCCCGAGCCCTGGGCAATGCCGGGCTATCGGGATCAGGTCATCATGGCGGCAGGCACCTTCGTGCAGGGCGCCTCCATCGAGCTGTCGGCAGACGGCCCTCTGCGCCCCCCCTACACCGCCTTTTTCCAGGGCGGCCTGACCTTTGAGAGCGGCCGCATCGGTGTTCTCTCCGCCGCGGCGGAAGTGTTACGTACCAAATAAGAAAGAAGGAACATAAAAATGAAAAAGAACCTCACCGGAATCCTTTCCGTTCTCCTGTTGCTGGTCCTTTCCCTGACAACCGTCTCCTGCGCCGACAAGGACGACACCCCTGACGGCATGCAGAATGTTTCGATCTCCACCGTCAATTTTGATCTTTTCGTGCCCGAAAGCTGGATCTCCCAGGCCGAGAGCGGTATCTCCGGTGCCCGCGTGTCCAACACCGATACCTCCAATGTGACCGTTACGGCTTATATGCCCGATGCAGTCATGACGGTAGAGGAATACTGGAACAGCTTCTGCCTGCCCGAGTATCAGAACGGCGTGCTGAAGGATTTTACCGTCATGGAGGAGCAGTGCGGCGATACCACCCTTGGGGGCAAGAACGCCAAGACCTATGTTTTTCTCTACACGGTGGACGGCAAGACCTACGAATCCATGCAGATCATCACCGTCAAGGACGATATTCTTTATACGCTGACCTACACCGCCGAATCCTCGGTCTATTCCACGCATTTGGAAACGGTGGAAAGCATCCGCTCCAATTTCCGTTTCCGCTGAGCCATGAGACAGATCTATCTTGACAACAGTGCCACCACCGCGCTTTCCCCACAGGTCGGGCAAGCCATGACCGCCGCCATGGAGATCTTCGGTAACCCCTCGTCTCTCCATGAGGTGGGGCAGAAGGCCGCGACACTCCTGCGGGAGAGCAGGGAGGCGGTGGGCGAGGCCTTGGGCGAACTCTATTTAAAGGACGGACAACTGATCTTTACCGGCTCGGGCACCGAGGCAACCACACTGGCACTGCTCGGTACCGCCCGCGCCAAGACGCGGCGTGAGGCAAATACTGTCCTGACCACCGACTCCGAGCACCCCTCCGTCGAGCAGAATCTCCGCATTCTGGAAAAGGAGGGCTTTCATGTCGTCCGTGTTTCCACCCGCCGCGGTGCATTGGATATGGAGACCGTCCGTGCCCACTGCAACCGCGACCTGTTTTTGGTCACCATGATGCTGGTCAATAACGAGACCGGTGCTCGCTACCCCGTAGAAGAGGTGTTCACTGCCGCACGGGCGGGGAATCCCGACTGCATCTGCCACTGCGACGCAGTGCAGGGCTTTTTGAAGGTGCCCATGACCGTCAGAAGCCTTGGCGCCGATCTCATCACCGTCAGCGCCCATAAGATCCACGGTCCCAAGGGCGTGGGCGCCCTGTACATCGCCCCCCATATTCTGACAAAAAAGGCCATCGTCCCTGTGCTGAACGGGGGCGGGCAGGAGTTTGGCCTTCGCTCGGGCACCGAGAATACCATCGGCATCGCAGGCTTTGCCGCCGCCGCCCGTGCAGGGCGCGCCACCGTGGCACGGGATGTCGCCCATATGGCGGAATTGTCGAAAAAACTCACAGACGGTCTGCAAAATTCCGAGATCCGCGTCAACCTCCCCGCCGTAAAGGCACCGCATATTGTCAATATGACATTGCCGAATATCAAAAGCGAGACCATGCTCCATTATCTTTCGGCAAGGGGCATTTCGGTCTCCAGCGGCTCGGCCTGCTCCTCTCACGCAAAGCACCCCAGCACCACGCTTCTGGCCTTCGGGCTCACTCCCGATAAGGCCGATTGCTCGTTGCGCATCAGCTTTTCCGCCGAGAACACCGCAGAGGATGTGGAAGCACTGCTGGAGGCCCTTGACGGCGGAGTAAAGAATCTCATCCGTATCCGCAGATAAAGGTAAAATCAGAGAGCGAAGCTCTCCATAAAAAAGAACCCGCCCGCGGGTTCTTTTTTCATTTGTCATATCTTGTGCCGCTTTCTCATACAGTTTACCAAACAAACGCGACAGAAAGCGGAGGAGAAGCATATGGCAGAGCGTTCCATCTATCAAGACATAGCCGAGCGTACCGGCGGCGATATTTACATCGGTGTTGTGGGTCCCGTACGCAGCGGAAAATCTACCTTTATTACCCGTTTCATGCAGGAGCTGGTCCTGCCCAACATGGAGGCTGACGCCGCCCGTGAGCGGGCACGGGATGAGATGCCCCAGAGCGCCGCGGGCAAGACCGTCATGACCACCGAGCCCAAATTTGTCCCCGACGAGGGCGTGGCCCTGACCCTGGACGGCGGCGTTTCCATGCGGGTGAAGATGATCGACTGCGTGGGCTATATGATCCCCGAGGCCATGGGCGGGGAGGAGAACGGCGCCGCGCGCATGGTTCATACCCCGTGGGCCGAGGAGCCCATGCCCTTTGCTGATGCGGCGGAGTTCGGCACCCGAAAGGTCATCGGAGAGCACGCCACCATCGGTATGCTGGTGACCTCCGACGGGACCGTGGGCGAGATCCCGCGCGCGTCCTATGAGGAAGCGGAGGCACGCATCGTCGGGGAACTGAAAAAAATGGGTAAGCCCTTTGCCGTGGTGCTCAATTCCGGTGATCCCACAAGAGCCGAATCGGCAGAGCTGGCCGCGGCTCTTGAGGAAAAATACGGTGTGCCCGTGGCGCTGGTCAGTTGCCTGACGCTGGGCTCCGATGATATCCGCGGCATTCTTTCCATGATCCTTGGGGAATTTCCCGTCACGGGTGTTGGCGTAGAGCTGCCCGCCTGGTCGAAAGCGTTGGAGGAGGGGCACCCCGTCCGCGTGTCGCTGACCGAGGATATCTGTCATCTGGCGGCCAAGGTGGATCGTATGGGCGATGTGGCCAAGGTCTTCTCCGCTCTTTCCGATAATCCTTATGTCGAGCGGGTCGAGACCAGGGAAATGGACATGGGAAGCGGCCGTGTGCGCCTTGGGGTGGTGCTGACCCCCACCCTTTACTATGATGTGCTCTCCGAGCTGGCAGGACAGGAGATCCGCGAGGACGGCGCCCTCTTTTCTCTGGTGCGGGAGCTGGCCGGCGTGCGTGAAAAATACCGCCGTGTGGAGGAGGCCTTGGAGAGCGCCGACGAGCGGGGCTACGGTATCGTCATGCCCGAGGTGGAGGATCTGCGTCTGGAAAAGCCCTCCATCGTCAAGCAATCGGGGGGTTACGGAGTGCGGCTTTGCGCGGCGGCACAATCGATCCATATGATCCGTGCCGATATTCGTACCGAGCTGAATCCCATTGTGGGCACCGAGCAGCAGTCCGAGGAATTTGTACGCAACATTCTCTCGGAATTTGAAAGCGATCCCAAAAAGCTGTGGGAGTCCAATATGTTCGGTAAGAGCCTTTACGAAATGGTCAACGAAGGACTGCACCAAAAGCTGGAGCATATGCCCGACGAGGCACGCAAAAAGCTTGCCGAGACCCTGGAGCGTATCATCAACGAGGGGAGCAACGGGCTCATCTGTATTCTGCTGTAAGGGACGAGGGAAAGAGGGGGAGAGGTGCTTTTGCAAAAGCGCCTCTCCCCCTCTTTCCCTGTCGTTTGCAAGGCAAACGACACCCATTCACCCCCACATCGCAAAACCTTTAAAAAAGGGAACAGGTGCTCGCCCCTTCTGCATCCGCGCTCCCGATGCGTCACGCACTTTGTCTTGACATTCCCGTTGAAATCCGTTACAATAAGTGCAATGTCTTGGCAGAGAAGGGGAAGAATGCAACCTACTGCGACTCGATTGGGAGGTTTTATGATGAAGCAAAAAGCATTTGATCTGAGTCTTGGCAACTGGGGGCCTTACAATAAGGAATACCTTGGCGTATGCCATTTGGCCGATCCTGCGCTGGGTGCGACCTTTAACGTGGAGCTCTTTCCGGGCTTTTTCCGTCGGCGCGTTCTGATCTCCCACGCCACCTCCGATGGCGGATTAAAAATGTGGGGAGCCAATCCTGCCCTGACCCGCTTTACCTATCGCTATGAGCTGGAGTGGAAGGATGCCGTATACTGTGACGCCGACTTTGTCATCACCGATGACTGTCGCTGTGATATCACCTGTACCTTTGTCAACAACACCCGCATGCCCCAGGCAGTGAATATGAATCTGTGCGCCTCTCTCCAATATCCCACCGTTAAGAAGGGCAGGGAGGTTGTCGGCTATCGGGTCCCGGATGAGGCGATCCTCCCCGAGGGCTGTGTGTGGATCGATGCCGTGGAATACGATCAAATCACATGCGGACAGGCTCTTGCCTCAGACGGCTTGTATTTAGGAGAATACCCCATGGACCGCGCGACGGGCAAGAGCACAGCCATCCTTGGAAAATATTTCAAAAGCCCCGGGCATTGCGTGGCGTATAATGCCAATACCCAAGGGGGCTGTCTGCTGATTCGCTATATGGCACAGGAGAATACGGACCTCCTTTTGTCGGTCAATGGCAAAACGCAGACCGTTGCCCTGCCCAAGGCGTCCGAATTCCGTACGGTGACCGTGGGGATTCCCAAGGCAACCGACGCCATGCTGGAGCTTCGCCCCACGGGTCAACCGATCACCCTGGACTGCCTGGTGCTGGGAGAGAAGGCGTCATGCACCGAGTTCCGTCCCATTCCCCATAGCGTAGAGGCAACCCGAACGGTGGAGGCGAACCGCATGACCCTGTCCTACGAGGGGATCCCCACGACCTATACGCTTGAGTGGCGAGAGCCTGCTCAGATGGTGCGTCGCTATTACTATACCGATATCGGCAAGGCACTGTCGTTGTGTATCCACGACCACGTCTCTCCCGTTCTCCGCGCCCCAAACGGATTGGGCGTTTATGAGAACATCCTGTCTCAGCCCCTCTTTTTGGAGCCGGGGGAGAGCCGCATATTGCATTTTACCGTCACAAGCAAAGAGGGAGCGGTATCTGCCCATACGCCAAATCTTTATGAGGTGACCGCCAATCCTGCGGGAGCGCCCTATGCCTTTTCTCAAAATATGATGGCGTACAATACCTTCCTTAATGTGGTCTACCCCATCTACACCCGCCGACAGTACATCCGTCACAATACCCCGGGCAGGAACTGGGATAGCCTGTATTCCTGGGATTCGGGCTTTATAGGCATGGGCCTTGCCACGGCCGATTTTGATCGTGCCTTTGAGTGCCTCAATACCTATCTGACGCCCGTGGGCGACCCTCATTCCCCCTACATTTTCCACGGAAGCGTGGTGCCTACCCAGATCTTTTTGTATCAGTATCTCTTCAATAAGTACCCCCATCGTCGTGATCGGCTGAAAGAGATCTATCCGATGATCAGGCAGTTCTTTGACTTTTATGCCCGAATGGACGAGCGGGAGGATCAAACGGGCTCGGGACTTTTGAAAACCTGGAATATTTTCTACAATTCGGGCGGATGGGACGATTATCCTCCGCAGGAATATCTGCATCGCGCGACCAAGAACGGATGGGAGGGGCCCACCACTCGTGATACCTCTCCCGTGATCACCTCGGCGGTCACGGTGCTCATCGCCAAAATTCTTCGGGGACTTGCGGCCGAAATGGAAACGGGTGATATTGCCGACTATGAAAGTGTGATCGCCAAATATTCTGCCCCGATCTTAAAGTACGCCTGGAATGAGGAAACGGGCTATTTCTCCTACGTGGTCCACGATGCCGAGGGCAATCCCAAGGGGTTTTTGAAATATTCCGACGGAACAGACTATAATCAGGGCTTTGACGGTATTTACCCGTATATTGCGGGGATCACCGATGAAAAGCAGGACGCTGCAATTCTTGCCAACATCCGGGAAGGCTTGATGACCGACATCGGTGTCGGCGTGGTGGATACCCGAGCAAGCTATTACAGCTCCGGCGGCTATTGGAACGGCTCGGTATGGATGCCCCATCAATGGGTGCTGTGGCGTTCTCTCTTTGACAATGGGGAGGGGGAGCTTGCGTTCCGCATTGCCGATATTGCGCTGAAGGTCTGGAAGCGTGAAACCGATGAGACCTATTGCTGCTTTGAGCATTTCATGAGTACAGGCGGGCGGGGGAGCGGATTCCACCAGTTCTCGGGATTGTCTACTCCCGTGCTCATGTTCTTTGAGAGCTACTACACACCGGGGACGGTGACTCTGGGCTTCGAGGCAACCGTGAGGAGCGAGACATGGAACGCCGATCGAACGGCGCTGACGCTTTGCTGCATCTGCGAGGGTAAGCGCCCCACAGCGCTCGTTTGCTTATCGGCGGGCAAAGCCTACCGATTTTCGGTAAACGGACACAAGACCGCTGTCAGGCAGATCACCGACGGAGCTTATGAGATTGTTCTTCCTCGGGGTGAGGTTGTCCTGACGGTAACCGAGAAATCATCGAAATAAAAAGAGCCGTCCCATGGCCGTTTATTGATAAGCGAAAAAAGGCGCTCACGGCATACGTGCTTCGTATGCCGTGAGCGCCTTGCATTCTCTTATAGCATCTGTGCGATCAGGTCGGAGAGCGCCACGAATTCGCTGACGTCCAACCGCTCGCCGCGGATGTCGGGGCGATGGCCTGCCGCCGTGACAGCCGCAATGCATTGCTCCTTGCTCAAGGTGGGAAATCCTGCCGACAGCGCGTTGGGCAATGTCTTGCGCCGTTGCTCAAAGGCGGCCTTTACCGTGCGGCGGAAGATCTCCTCGTCCTTTGGCACATAGGGCTTTTGCTCATGGAGCCTGATGCGTACCACTGCCGAATTGACCGAGGGGGGCGGCAGAAAGTTGCCTGCCGAAACGGTAAATAACCGCTCTGCCGTGCCGTAGTAGTTCAGCATGGCGGTAATGGCTCCGTAGGCTCCGCTGCCCGCCTTTGCCGTCAGCCTGTCGGCTACCTCCGATTGGATCATAATGGTGATATAGCGAAAGGGAAGGCCGCTTTCCAACAGCTTCATCAGAATGGGGGTTGTGATATAATAGGGGAGATTGGCGCAGACCGATACGCCGCCCGCCTCAAAATAAGGGGAAAGAAGCGCGGCCAGGTCAGCCTTCATTACATCCTCGTTGATCACGTTCACGTTTTTGAACTCGTCCAGGGTGTAGGAAAGGGCAGGGATCAGCCCGCGGTCGATCTCCAGTGCCAATACGCTTTTGTAGCGGGCGCAGAGCTCACGGGTCAGCGTGCCGATGCCGGGGCCGATCTCCAAAATGCTGTCCTCGGCGCTGTCGGTGCAGGAGTCGGCAATGTCGCTCACAACCATGGGATTGGTCAGAAAATTCTGCCCGAACTCCTTGCGAAAACGGAGCCCGAAGGCCTCCATGATATTTTTTACGGTTCTTACGTCGCAAAGATTCATGCTTACCTCACGTTCATGTGTCATGGATTCATTATATGATAAATAACAAATTTTGTCAATCAAATTTCATCTTCAAAGAAATTTTTTCAACTGTTCTGCAAATTTATCTGTATTGTACGGGAGAATAGATTTTATATTCATTTTGTGTTCTTCTTTAGCGTTGTACAGCTTGCAATCAGCATTCGTCTGATGCGCCCGCAAAGATTTCTATGATTTTTGTAAATGTTCTCGTCTACGCCGTTTGCATTGTACAACAACTGCAACCAACCTTCTGTTTCAGTGCATTCTTTAAGGGCAATCTCAAATTTCGAAAGCATATCCGCTTTGCTTTGTCCATAATTGGCTTCACGAATGTTTGCATAAACACTGCTTGAGCTTTTACGGATTTGAAAAAGAGTATTGGAAGGAGCTTTTATATTTTGACAAAGCAATTCCATATCGGTTGCAAGCTGCTCCGAATAGACCAATAAATAGTTTTTAGCCATACTATCACTCCCTTTGAGAGTATCATATCATACTTTAGCAAATAAATCAAGGCGAAGCCTTGTATATCATCAAGCCGCAGAAAAAATACACGCCGACGCGTGATGAGATACAGCCCGAAGGGCTGATGATATACCGCCTTGCGGCGGATGATATGCCAAGCCCGCGGCTTGGATAAACAAAAAATCAAACCGGTTTAGAATACAGCCAAACAGGTGCATCAATGGTTCCACAATATCACTTCTTTTAGAGTTTTTGTAAATAAATCAAGGCGAAGCCTTGTATATCATCAGCTCCCTTGGAGCTGGATATCATCAACACGAAGTGTTGTATCTCATCAAGCCGCAGAAAAATACACGCCGGGGCGTGATGAGATACAGCCCGAAGGGCTGATGATATACCGCCTTGCGGCGGATGATATGCCAAGCCTGCGGCTTGGATAAACAAAAAGAGAACTTTTGGTAAACAAAAGTTCTCTTTTTGTTGGTGGGGACAGTTGGGATCGAACCAATGACCTCATGCATGTCAAGCATGCGCTCTAACCAGCTGAGCTATGCCCCCATGTGCGTTGTTTCGCAACGAACACTATTATAACACAATAAAAACAGAAATGCAACCCCTTTTTGCAAATTTTTGTAATTTTTTTCTCAAAGGGGAAAAAAACTCAGCCGTTTACAAAATGTTAACAACTGTTTTTTGAAAAAGACCCCACCGTTCGTGCGTTTTGTGGTAAAATTATGGTAAATTGGGGGAGAAGGTTTGTTTTATATATACAATAAAGCAACCACCCTCGAAAAGCGTACACGGAGGACTTTATGAAAGAAAAAAACACAGTCGGCATCGGGCGTTTGCAGTCCTTTTTCGATGCCGGTACCTTTGTGGAGCTTGGGGCGTATATCTGTCGCCCGGGTACCGAGGATCAGGCCGAGGGCGTGATCTGCGGCTACGGCTCCATGGCGGGTCGCCTGGTCTTTGCCTTCTCTCAGGATAGCTCCCTGATGAAGGGCGCCCTGGACGGGCGCCATGCCGATAAGATCGTTCGCACCTACCAAAAGGCCATGGCGGTAGGGGCGCCCATTGTGGGATTTTTCGATTGTGCCGGTGCCGTCGTCTTTGACGGTGCGGCCGCTTTGGCAGGCTACGGAACGCTGCTGCGTACCGTGGCGGCGGCCTCGGGCCAAATCCCTCAGATCGCCGTGATCAGCGGCACCTGCGCCGGCACCATGGCATCGGTTGCGGCTCTCTTTGATTTTACCGTTGCCGTAAAGGGCAGCGGGCACTTGTATGTGTCCTCTCCCACACAGGTGGGTGAGGAGGTCGGCACCGCCGCATATGCCTTTGAGCATGGCAACGCGGCCGTGCTTGCAGATGGAGAGGGGGAGGCGATCGCCGCTGTTCAAAAGCTCCTTTCCTATCTGCCCGACCATGCCGCGCACGGCATTCCCGCACTGAGCACCGCCGATGATCCCAACCGTGCCGTGCCCCTGGGCGACCGTTCCACCGCCAAGGAGGCGCTTGACGTCACGGCCGATGCAGGCAGCTTTTATGAGGTGCTTGGCGGCTATGGGTCTGCCGTCACCGCAGGTCTTGCCGCTTTCGGCGGCGTTTCGGCTCTGGCCCTGGCCATGGACGGTGCCCTGGACCTGAGCGCTGTCAAAAAAATGCGCCGTATGCTGACCACGGCCGATGCCTTCGGCCTGCCGGTCGTCACTCTTGTGAACTGCACGGGCCTTGCGGCCAATGCCGCCGAGGAGGGGGAACTGGCCGCCGAGCTGGCCGCCCTGGCTAAGGTACAGGCAAGCGCAACAACGCCCCGCGTTACCGCAATTGTCGGTGATGCCGTGGGCGCGGGATTCATTTTCGGCTCCTGTCGCGCCTTGGGTGCAGACCTGGTTCTTTCCTTGCCGGGCGCCGAGATCGCCGCACTGACCGCAAGATCGGGCGTGGCATTCCTTTGGAATGACCGCATTACGCCCGAGACCTCCCGTGAGTCCCTGGAGAAGGAATGGCGTGAGACTGTGGCAACGCCCGAAAGAGCCGCCGCCACGGGTGAGGTCGACGACATCATCGCCCCCGCCGAGCTGCGCGCCCGTCTGGTTGCCGCCCTGTATATGCTGGCGGATAAGGGCAGAGAGGTGCGCCTATGAGTTCTCTTTCCGTAACGCTGACCCTGTCGAGCGGCGTGGTCGCCTTGCTGATCCTGCTGGCGGTGTTCCTTGTCGGCATGGTGATCTACCGTAAGGTGACCGATAACGCCGACACGGCAGCAGACGCTGAAGAGAGCAGAGAAGTGTCCGCCCCCTTGGCTGCGTCGCCCTCTGCCGCTTCTGCCCCTGCAGGCAACGATGATTCCCTCATCGCTGCCATCACCGCCGCCCTGGCGGCAACTCTTGCCGAAGAAAACGGCGGACAAGCGCCCGCCTTCCGCGTGGTTGCCTTCCGCAAGGCTCCCACCGTCTCCCAAAGTAAATGAAAGGTCTGGTAAAATAGATGATGAAAACTTATCGTGTCACCGTCAACGGTGTTGCATATGACGTTACCGTAGAAGAAACCGCCGCAGTGTCCGCGCCCGTTGCGGCCCCTGCACCTGCCGCGGCACCCGCACCCGTTGCGGCACCCGCGCCTGTGCCCACACCTACTCCCGCCAAGCCCGCATCAAGCGGTGCCGCAGGCGCGGTCAAGGTTACCGCCCCCATGCCCGGTTCCATCGTGCGCATCAATGTCAAGGAGGGAGACGCTGTCAGAAAGGGAGATGTGCTCCTGGTCCTTGAGGCCATGAAGATGGAGAATGACATTTGCGCTCCTGCCGACGGTACCGTTGCCACCGTGGAGGTTGCCCAGGGCACGTCGGTCTCTGCCAACGAGACGCTGGTTACTCTGAACTAAGGAGGTCCCTATGGCTCAAGTAAAGATCACAGAAACCGCTCTGCGCGACTCGCATCAGTCCTTGATCGCCACCCGCATGACCACCGAGGAAATGCTCCCGATCTTAGAGAAGATGGATGCCATCGGTTACCATTCCCTGGAGGCGTGGGGCGGTGCGACCTTTGACTCCTGCCTGCGCTTTTTGAACGAAGACCCCTGGGAGAGACTGCGCAAGATCCGCGATAAGGTCAAGAACACAAAATTGCAGATGCTCTTTCGCGGCCAGAACATTCTCGGCTACCGTCATTATTCCGACGACGTGGTGTCTTATTTTGTCGAAAAATCCATTGCCAACGGCATCGATATCATCCGCATTTTCGATGCCTTGAATGACCCCCGCAATCTGCAGACTGCCGTTAATGCCACCAAGCGCGAAAAGGGCCATGCCCAAGTAGCCTTCTCCTATACCACAGGCCCCTGCTATACCTTGGACTATTATGCCAAGTACGCCAAGCAGCTGGAGGAGATGGGGGCCGATTCCATTTGCATCAAGGATATGGCGGGTCTCTTAAAGCCCTACGACGCCTATGATCTGGTCAAGGCCCTGAAGGAATCCACCAAGCTGCCTATTCAGCTCCATACCCACTATACCGCTGGGCTTGCGTCCATGACGCTGCTCAAGGCGGTGGAGGCCGGCGTGGATATTGTGGATACCGCCATTTCGCCTCTGTCCATGGGGACCTCTCAGCCCCCCACAGAGACCTTTGTGGCCACGCTTGCGGGGACGCAGTACGACACGGGCATCTCGCTGGAGGCCTTGGACGAGATCACCCGCTATTTTACCCCTCTGCGCGAAAAATATCTGGCAAGCGGGCAGCTGGATCCCAAGGCTTTGAAGGTGGATGTGAACGCCCTGCTTTACCAGGTGCCGGGTGGCATGCTCTCCAACCTGATGCGTCAGCTGGCCGAGGCAGGGAAGTCCGATCTTCTGCCCGAGGTGCTGGCCGAGGTGCCCCGCGTCCGTGCCGATGTGGGATATCCGCCCCTTGTCACCCCCTCCTCCCAGATCGTGGGAACCCAGGCGGTGTTCAATGTGCTCATGGGTGAGCGCTACAAGACCTGCACCAAGGAATTCAAGGGTATCGTCAAGGGTGAGTACGGCAAGACGCCCATGCCCATCGACCCCGCATTCGTCAAAAAGATCATCGGGGACGAGGAGCCCATCACCTGCCGTCCCGCCGACCTTCTGCCCCCCGAGCTGGATACCCTGCGTGAGAAGATCGCGGGCTATATGGAGCAGGACGAGGACGTCCTTTCCTACGCGCTATTTGAGCAGGTTGCCCTCAAGTTCTTCGAGGCTCGTAAGGCCAAGAAATACGGTATCGATGCCACCTCTGCCGACGCAAAGCTCGGTGTGCACAGCGTATAAACAGCGTATAAAACAGGGCGAGGAACCATTCAAAAAGGTTCCTCGCCCTGTTTTTACCATTTTGTTACTTCCCGAATTTTGTTCCAAACGATATCCTCGCACCACCAGTGATCCTTCGGGGTCAAGGTAAGACTGACGTGCTCGGGACAGCCCGCGGCGGTGAAGATATCCCTTGCCACGCCATAGGCATCCTTAACGCCCTCGATAGGGAAGATCGGATCCCTTTCACCTGCAATGATTGCCAGCTTGCGGGGGCGATCAGGCAGGCAAGATCCGCCATCTCAAACTGTCGATAGGCGCCGGGAATATAATTACATCCGCAATGATGCATCGCCATGATCGAGGTGGCCCAGGAGCAGAAAGAGCAGCTGGGAATGCTGACCTTGATGCGCTCGTCAAAGCAAGCGGCATAATAGGAGGCGGTGCCGCCCCCGGAGTTGCCCGTGATAAAGATCTTATCCATATCGCACTGTGGGAAGCTTTCCATCAGATTGATGGCGCGGCTTACATCCCAAACGCGCTCGCCGATGAGGGTTCGCCCCATCATAAAGGCATTGAAGGCTTGAAAATTACAGCCCTGCTTGCGCTCTGTGGGGGATTTTACCCGCCGCTCGCCCATAGCGCGCTGCTCGATGCAAAGCGCCATGTAGCCGCGCTTGACTGCCTGCAGGCCAAAGCAGCCGCGGGGCTGATAGGCTTCATCCCGCTCATATCTGATCACGCCGATGGAGTTGTGAAAGCCCGTGGAATGTCCCTGCAGCGTGATTGCCAAGGGGTATTTCTCCTTGCCCGTATCCGGGATCAGCAGATAGCAGGGAACAAGCTCGTTTTTTTCACCGGAAAAGACGAAGCGGATTTGGCGATAGCCCTCCATCATCTCATCGCTCTCGATGATGAGATCGGGCTCGCAGGCATTTTGTGCGATCAGATCAAGACCTGTCAGCTCAATGAATTTTGCCCTGATTTCTTGCCGCCATTCGGCATAATTTCGGCTTTTGTCGTATGCCAGAAGAGGGATCGCTTGGTCTCTCAGTAACTCGTGACATTGGGTTCCGTTGATCTCGATCATGAAGATTCTCTTATCTCCCGTTCTTTCCAAAAAGTCTCTTGTAAATATCCCGCATTTCGCGCTTCGAGATCACGTACGGGCTGTTGGCGTAGTTCTTGGCGTTCTCCACCAAAGAAAGGCGACGCTCGATCTCCTCATCGGTAAAGGAGAATTCCACCTCCGCAAGGGCGGGGAGGTAGGTTTTCATCACCTTTGGCGTGGTGCCGATGGCGGCGGCGAAGGCTGCGATCCGCGCCTTGCCCGCCTCGGTTTTTTCGTTGTAGGTGATATAATCCTCGGCAAATGCGGCGCAGGCACGGCCGTGGGGAACACCGTCAAGCAGGGTGATGCTGTACCCAAGCGGATGGGGGAATCCCGTGCCCGTTACACTGATGGCCATGCCTGCCGCCGTGGAGGCCGCCGAAAGATCATCCCGCATTTCGGGGGTGAAGGTGTCGGGGTACTGAGACAGCACATCCCAGATCTTTTCCGCGGCAAACAGAGCCGCCGCCTCGGAGAATGCGGTGCTCTTGGGCGAGAGATAGGATTCCAGCGCATGAGCAAAGGCATCCAGTGCCGTGCTCACGGTGGTGCCGTAGGGCAGGGAATCGGTGTATTTGGGGTCTACGAATGCCACACGGGGCCAGGAGCAATCGGCGGTGAAGGTCTTTTTGTGCTCGTTGTCGGGCAGTGTCATCACAGCGTAAGGGTTGACCTCACTGCCGGTGCCCGCCGTGGTGGGAATGGCCAGAATGGGCAGAGAGGGGTTCACCCGCTTGTCGGCCTCATAAAGCTCCATCGCCCCGATGGCGGGATTGGCCGCAAAGGCGGCAATGGCCTTGGCCGCATCCAAAGGGGAGCCGCCCCCGATGCCGATGACAAAATCGGCTCCCGCCTCGGCGGCGAGGCGGCCGCCCTCATAACAGGTGAGGAGCGGGGGATTTTCGCTGACCTTGTCAAATATGGTATAGGAAACACCGGCGGCGTCAAGCACCGCGGTCACATCGTCCAGGGCGCCGCACAGCCGCGCGCTTTTTTTGCCGGTCACGATCATAGCGTGCTTGCCCATGGCAAGCAGGGCGGAATTCTGCTTGACCACACCGCGTCCTGCGAGCACGCGGGTGGGCATATAGAGGGATGCGTTCATAAATCGACCTCCGTTATTTTATTACCAACCATTATAGCGCAGATGGGGGCGAATTGCAAGGCGTTTTATAAAAAATCGTCATGGCCGAGCTTCAGCCGAAGGAAAAGCGATGATCGCGGCGCGCGCCCGAAAGGTAAAAATCAGCAAAAAAGATCAAAAAAGTTAGCAAAACCATTTGCATTTTGAAAAAAGATATGATATAATATAGTAAAAATGGGCTCATTTTGCCTTTTATCCGTGTTTTGAAACGTGATCGCGCCGTGTTTGCGGCGCTTTATATAGAGGTTTGCTATGAAAGAATTTTTCGATAAGCTGTTTTCGGGCGGCTTTGCGTTAACATATTTTTCGGCCCCGTTCCGGGAGTTCGGCTGGCGGGATGTGCTGGATATCCTGGCTTTGGCCGCCATCTTTTTCGCTCTTTATCTGTTCGTGCGTGACCGCCGCGCGGGCAAGCTGCTGACCGGCATTATCGTCATGTTTGCCATTTACGCGGTCAGCGAATTGTTGGATATGTACGCCATTCGCTATATTTTCAGCAGCTTTTTCGGCTACGGCCTCATTGCTCTGGCCATTATTTTTCAGCCCGAGCTGCGCGCCGCCATGGAACGCATTGGCTCGGTACCCTTCCGCGGGCTCAAATCCATCGGTGTAGAGCACCGCGATATGACGCTGTCCCCTGCGGGGGTCGATTCAATCGTCGAGGCCGTCAAGGATATGTCCTTTTCCAAGACCGGTGCTCTCATTGTGATCGAACGTACCACCAGGATCGGCGAATACATCCGCACGGGCACCACGCTCAACGCAGACCTGACCCCCGAGCTGTTGCGTGCCGTGTTCTTCGATAAAGCGCCGTTGCATGACGGTGCGGTCATCGTGCGCGGCGGCAGAATTTACGCCGCGGGCTGCTACCTGCCTCTTTCCGAAAAGACCGATATTTTCAAGGGATTGGGTACCCGCCACCGTGCCGCTATCGGCCTGTCGGAACAAAGCGACTCGGTGATCATTGTGGTTTCCGAGGAGACGGGAACCATTTCCATCGCCTACAAGGGTGAGCTGTTCCGCGAATTCACGTCGGTCTCCCTGCGACGCAAGCTTTTTGAGCTGCTGGGCAAGCAGGATGATGCGACTGCCTGATGGGAGGAACCATGAACCGTAAAACCATAGATACCCGTGACGTCGAGCAGCAGAGCAACGGCGAATATGCCGTACACCGCAGCTATCGGACCAATATTTTTGCCGCCGTGATCTGCCTGCTGCTGGCCTTTGTCGTCTGGATCGCCGTTATGACCCGAGAGGATTCGGATTATGTCCCCGCCCGCGTGCTTGATCCCAAGGACGGATATACCTACACGCTGTCCGCTATCCACCTGGAGGTGGAGGGGACTGTTGCCGATCTGCGCCACGCCGATGTGATCGGTGTGCATATCCCCGAGGGAGCGGAGGAGGGCGTCTTTGAATTGACTGAGGACGACCTGGAGCTCCCCGAGGGAGTGCACCTGGCAGGCTCTCTTGATCTGACCTTAACGGTCGAGAAAAAGTGATGCGGGTGCAGGCAGTACTGCTTTCGGGTCTGCGTGCTCCCTTCGACGTCCCCGAGGCAGAGATCATCAGAATAGCTGAAGCGAAAATGAAGCGCGCGTGTATCCTTACCGCGGGGCTTCATTTTCGCCTTTATAAAAAGTCTTTTGACGCGCGTCACAAAAATGATATTCTCCAGGTCTGCACGGTCCTGGCGGAGTATGACACCCCCATGGAGGTGGCCGAAAGCGCTCTTACGCGCGCGGGCGCGCGTCCGTTTACCGAGGAGATGCCCTCCGTCACGCACGGTACGGCGCCCCTGACCGCCCGCCCGTTGGTGGTTGGCATGGGCCCGGCAGGGCTGTTTGCCGCACTGCTTTTGGCGGAGGAGGGCTATCGCCCCATCCTCATCGATCGCGGTGACGGTGTGCAGGCCAGAGCCGCCGCTACCGAACGCTTCCGCAATGAAGGGGTTCTGGATACCGAGTCGAATATTCAGTTTGGCGCGGGCGGAGCGGGGACCTTTTCGGACGGAAAGCTGGTCACCCGTGTCAATGATCCCTTGTGCAACTATGTTCTGCGCCGTCTGACGGAATTCGGCGCACCCCCCGAGATCCTGGTCAAGGCCAAGCCCCACGTGGGCACCGATATCCTGCGCCGTGTGGTGGATGGGATCCTTGCCCGTATCGTGGAATTGGGCGGCAGTGTGCAGTATCGCACCTGCTTGCTTGACTATACCGTTGCGCACGGCACGGTACGTGCCCGCACAACAAAGGGGGAGATCGAGGCAGGCGCTCTTGTTCTTGCCATCGGACACAGCGCCCGCGATACCTTTGAAATGCTCATGTCCCACCCGCTGTCGCTCTCGCCCAAGCCCTTTTCGGTGGGTGTGCGGATCGAGCATTTGCGGGAGGATATCGACCGTGCCCTTTACGGTGATGCCGCAGGACATCCGGCCTTAGGGCCTGCCGAATACGCCCTTTCCGATACCACGGGTGAGCGGGGGGTCTACACCTTCTGTATGTGCCCGGGCGGGGAGGTGGTCACCGCCGCCTCCGAGCAGGGCGGTGTTGTGGTCAACGGTATGAGCTATCATGCCAGAGACGGTCGCAATTCCAATGCCGCAGTGGCGGTGTCGGTGAGCCCTGCCGATGTGGGCGGGGATATTCGCGCCTCCATTGCCTTCCAGCGCGAACTGGAGCGCGCCGCATACCGTGCGGGCGGCGGTGATTTTGTTGCCCCCGTACAAACGGTTGGAGATTTTTTGGAGAATAAACGGGGAACCGAGCCCTCCCGCATTCAGCCCACCTATGGCGGCGGGCGTGTGCGTACGGCAGATCTGCGCGAGGTACTCCCGCCCTTCGTTGCCAATACCTTAGCCGCAGGCCTGCGCTCCTTTGACCGCAAGCTCGCGGGCTTTGCCGTCCCCGACGCGGTGCTCACCGGTGTCGAGACCCGCACCTCCTCTCCCTTGCGTATCCTGCGGGGAGAGGACCGTACTGCCATCGGGGAAGATCTGGTCTACCCGGCAGGAGAGGGAGCCGGCTATGCCGGCGGCATCACCAGCGCGGCGCTGGATGGGCTGCGCACCGCTCTTGCCATCATGGCGCGCTTTCGCCCATAAGCGGCGTTGCTCCCGCCGAAACGGAATATTACGAGGTTATTTATGAAAACCAGAGCCATCGTTACAGAGATCATAGATCAGAATATCGCCGTCGTCTCGGTGGAACGCCGTGCGGCCTGCGACGGCTGTCACAAGGCCGCAGACGGCAAGGGCTGCTCGATCTGTACCCTCCTTGGGGGAAAGAACGAGACCCGTGCCAGAGCGCTGAATCGCATCGGCGCCGCCGTGGGTGATACGGTGGAGCTGGAAAGCCGCTCCGGTAGGATCCTCGGCTATGCCGCGCTGGTCTTTTTGCTTCCCGTGGTCCTGGCCATGGCGGGATATGCGCTCGGCAGCGCCCTGCATCTCGGAGATGTGGCTCCGTTACTCATTGCCCTGGGGGCATTCGTGCTTTCCCTTGGGCTGATCGCTTTGTATTCCAAGGCCGTTGTTTCGCGGCGATTGGATATTGAGATCGTGGAGGTCGTTCGAAGGGCCGAATGATCTCGTCAAACCGCCATTGGCAGATGAATGTCGGAAAGGAACCCCAAGCATGGAACAGATCAAACGTGAAAAAATATGGGTATTGCGCGAGGAGGCCTCGGCGCCGACGCAGGGTGAGATCACCGCGCTGGCAAACGAAACGGGGCTCTCCTCCATCTGCGCGCGCCTGCTTTACTGTCGCGGATATCGCACAAGGGAGGCGGTCGAGCGCTTCCTGCGCTGTGAGGATACCATGTTTCACAGCCCCTTTCTTCTGCGGGATGTGGAGCCCGCCGTGGCGCGGATCCGTCGCGCGGTGGAGACCCGTGAAAAGATCGTGATCTACGGAGATTACGATGTGGACGGCGTCACTGCGGTGAGCCTGCTCTATCTGTATGTGTCAAATCTCGGCGCCGATGTGGGCTATTACATTCCCAGTCGCAGACAGTAGGGGTACTGCCTTTCCGTGGCCGCCATCGACCGCCTGGCCGAGAGCGGCGTAACCTGTATCGTCACCGTGGATACGGGCATCACCGCCAATGAAGAGGTGGCCTATGCCCGTGACAAGGGCATCGATATGGTCATTACCGATCATCATGAGTGCCGCGAGACCCTGCCCGATGCCGTGGCGGTGGTCAACCCCCACCGTCCCGATTGTCCCTATCCCTTCAAGGAGCTGGCGGGCGTGGGCGTGATCTTCAAGGTCATGACCGCTTACGAATGTACGCTGGGCATGGAGCGGGGCGAGAAGGAGATCGACGGCGTGCGCCGTATGGCGCGGGAATATGCCGACCTGGTGGCCATCGGCACCATTGCCGATGTCATGCCCATTACCGACGAGAACCGCCTGATCGTGACCTTGGGCCTGCGTTGCATTGCCGACACCAAGCGCGTGGGGCTTGCGGCGCTTATTGAAGAAGCGTCGGCGGGGAACCGCACTGCGGGGGATACCCGACCCGCCAAAAAGAAAAAGATCACCTCCTCCTTCATCGGCTTCGGTCTGGCGCCCCGCATCAATGCGGCGGGCCGCATGAGCGAGGCCTCTCACGCTGTGGAGCTGCTCCTGGCCGATACCCCCCAGCGGGCAAGCGCCCTGGCCGCAGAGCTGTGTGAGATCAACCGTCAGCGCCAGGTGGAGGAAAACCGCATTGCCGAGCAGGCCTATCGTCGCATCGACGAGGAGTTCGACCTGGAAAATACCCATGTGCTGGTCCTGGAGGACGATGACTGGCGGCAGGGAATCATCGGCATCGTGGCCTCGCGCCTGACCGAGCGCTACGGCCTGCCCTCGATCCTGATTTCCTTTGACGGGGCCGCCGACGGCTTCCATAGCCCGGATGATCAGGGCAAGGGCTCGGGCCGCTCCATCAAGGGTATGAATTTATTCGAAGCCCTGCGCTCCTGCGAGGATCTGCTGGTCAAATTCGGCGGACACGAGCTGGCGGCGGGGCTGACCGTGACCCGCGGTCGATTGGATGACTTCCGCACCCGCATCAATGCCTATGCCGCCGAGCATCTGCCGGCAGAAGGGCTTTCGGTGCACCTGGAGGCCGATCTTGAAATGACATTATCTCAGGTGAGCCTGGCCTTGGCCGAGGAGCTGGAGCGTCTGGAGCCCTTCGGGGTCTCCAATCCCACCCCGCAGTTCATTTTGCGTGACCTGCGCGTGGATCGCATCACCGAGCTGGGGGGCGGTAAGCATCTCAAGCTTCTGGTTTCCGATGGGGATGCGTCTGTCTTTGCGCTTCTGTTTTCCACTCCCCGTTCCCGCTTTGATTTTCATGAAGGGGATCGGGTGGATCTGCTTTGCACCGTGGATGTGAACGAATTCCGCGATGTCAAAAGCGTGCAGCTCATCGTTCAGGATTTCAAGCCGTCTGCCGATTATGCCAGGGAATACGACCGCCTTGCCGATCGCTACCGTGCGGTGCGAGGCGGCGCCCCCTTTGATCCCGAGGAGGAGTTTGTGCCCGATCGCTCCGATTTTGCAAGGGTCTATACCGCCCTGCGCCGCGAGTTCCGTGCGGGCAGAGATGTTTTCACCGTGCGGGATATCCTGTCCCTTTCCAATGCGGGTGCCCCCCGCTCCATCAATTATGTGTGCTTGAAATACATCCTGGAGGTCTTTCATGAGCTGAAGATCTGCGGGGTAGAGGAGCTGGGAAACGACTCCTATCGCTTTGATATCTATTTCAATGCCTCCCGCACCAATATCGAAAAATCCGCGATCCTGAAAAAGCTGAAAAGTCAGTGCCGAAAGGGGTGACAGTATGGCAAGAGAAGTGCATACCGATATTACCCGACTCATCGAGATCCTCGATGCCTCGGGGAACAATTACAATAAAGAAAAGATCACCAAGGCCTACGAATATGCCGCCGAGCTTCATGAGGGTCAGCGCCGTCAGAGCGGCGAGGCCTACATCTCCCATCCCGTTGCGGTGGCCGAGATCGCCGCGACCTTAGGGCTTGATTCCGATTCGATCTGTGCCGCGCTCCTGCACGACACGGTAGAGGATTGCGCCGAAAAGACCGATCTGAAGGAGATCGAAAAGCGGTTTGGCGCCGATGTGGCGCTGATCGTGGACGGTCTGACCAAGATCGTCACCTTGCAGGTGGAGGATAAGGAGGAGGCGCATATCGAGACGCTGCGCAAGATGCTTCTCGCCATGTCCCGGGATGTCCGCGTCATCTTTATCAAGCTTTGCGACCGTCTGCACAATATGCGGACGCTGGGGGCCCGTCCCGACGATAAGCAGCGCACCACGGCTCTGGAGACCATGCATGTTTACGCGCCCCTGGCCCACCGTTTGGGTATGCAGCGCATCAAGCAGGAGCTGGAAAACCTCAGCCTCTTGTATCTTGACCCTTACGGCTATGCCGAGGTCAAGGAGGATATCGAGAAAAAGTACGGTCAGCACACCGATTTTGTCGAGCACATCCGCAAGGAAGTGGACGCGAAATTGCGGGAGAACAATATTCCCTTTACCCTGGAGGGCAGAATCAAATCGGTCTACAGCATCTATAAAAAGATGTATAACCAGAATAAGAGCTTTGACGAGATCTACGATTTTTACGCCCTGCGCATCATCGTGAATACCGAGCTGGAGTGCTATACGGCACTGGGACTGATCCATGAGATGTACAACTCCATGCCGGGGCGCTTCAAGGACTATATCTCCACCCCCAAGCCCAATCTGTACCGCTCGTTGCATACCACCGTCATCGGCCGCTACGGCATTCCCTTTGAGGTGCAGATCCGCACCTGGGAGATGCATCACATCGCCGAATACGGTATCGCCGCCCACTGGAAATACAAATCGGGTGCGAGCAGTAAGGAGGAGATGGACAAACGCCTGGCGTGGGTGTCTCAGCTGTTGGAAAATGAGGACGAGACCCGCGATCCCGACGAGTTCATGAAGGCCTTCAAGACCGATATCTTCCAGGACGAGATCTTCGTCTTTACCCCCAAGGGCGATGTGATCACACTGCCTCAGGGTGCCACCGTCATTGACTTTGCCTATGCCATTCACTCGGCGGTGGGCAACAAGATGGTGGGTGCCAAGATCAACGGCATGATCGTGCCCATCGATCGGGTGCCCCGCAACGGCGAGATCGTGGAGATCATCACCTCCAATGCGGGCAAGGGGCCCAGCCGCGACTGGTTCAACATTGTCAAGACCGGTGAGGCGCGGGGCAAGATCCGCCAGTGGTTCCGCAAGGAGAAGCGCCCCGAGAACATTGCTCTGGGCAAGAGTGCGGTGGAGCTGGAGCTGAAAAAATTCGGCAGACCCACCAACGAGAGCCAGCGGCAGGAGATCGTTTCGGCTCTTGCGCAACGGGTCGGGTATGCCTGCGCCGATGATTTGTATAACACCATCGGCTACGGGGGCCTGTCGGTCTCCAAGATCGCAACCAAGCTCCGTGAGGAGTTCGACAAGGTCATCAAGCCCGAGGCTGAGCCCACGGTGCATATCCCGCTGGAGGCCGAGCAGATCAAGACCGCCCCCACGCCCCGTCACATCCGCCGCAACAGCGGCATCGTGGTGGATGGCGAGAGCGGCTGTCAGGTCAAATTCGCCAAGTGCTGTAATCCGTTGCCGGGTGATCGCGTCATCGGCTTTATCACCAAGGGCTTTGGCATCTCCATCCACAAGGTCGATTGTCCCAATGTGGAAGAGGGCATGAAAAAGCCCGAGGATGCCGACCGCTGGGTCGAGGCGCATTGGGAGCTGGGAAGCAAGACCGAAGGTCAGGATGTTTTCGAGGCATTGGTGCAAATGCACGTTTATTCCAGCCTGACCATCCTTGCCGATATTACCATGGCTCTGGCCGATATGAAGGTGTTGCTCCTTTCTGTCAACACTCGTAAGAAAAACGATGGTCGCATGATCATCGATCTGAAAATCAGCTGTAAGAACGTCGAGCACTATCACTCCATCGTTTCCCGTCTCAAGGGCCTGCGTGACGTGATCGACGTGGTAAGAGGTTATTCATGATAGCAGTATTGCAACGGGCCGCCCAAGCCGCGGTCCGCGTAGACGAAAGGATTGTGGGCGAGATCAAAAAGGGGCTTCTCATCCTTTTGGGGGTGGCCGAGGGTGACACCCGGGAGGATGCGGAGCTCCTTGCCAAAAAGATCCTTGCCTGTCGCATCTTTTGCGACGAAAACGACAAAATGAATCTTTCCGTGCGGGATGTAAAGGGCAGTGTACTGGTGGTGTCCAACTTTACTTTGCTTGCCAATTACCGTCACGGTAACCGTCCCGATTATATGGGGGCGGCCAAGCCCGAGCAGGCCGATGCCCTGTATCGCTATTTCAGCGATCTGTTGGGGCGCGAGGTTCCCGTTGCCAACGGGGAATTCGGTGCGGATATGCGTGTCCATCTGGTAGGGGACGGCCCCGTGACCATTGTCATGGACAGTAATGAACTGAAAAAGAAAAAGGAGAAGACGCAATGAAGCTGCACATCAACGGAGATATCAACGAATACTATGTGCAGACCCTTTGCATGATCTTTTTTCCCGGCGAAAAATTCTCGGGTGAGGAAGAGGAGGGGGCCCCCGTCCTCTATCTGGATGTGACCGAGGAGACCGATGTCATCACGGCCACGGCCAAGCTGCTCTATCAGGGCAAGGAAAGCACGGCCACCAAGCAGATCGTCCTAACGGGTGAATTCACCAAGGATCGTTGCCGTAAGATCGTCATCGGACATGCCATTCTCAGCGCGGTGGGCGAGCTGATGCACTACCGCCCCTCCTGGGGCATGCTCACGGGCGTACGTCCCTCCAAGGTGGCCACCGAGCTGTTGCTTTCGGGCATGAGCAAGACCCGCGTGCGCAAGGCCCTGACGGCCAATTATATGGTTATCCCCAAAAAGGCGGCTCTGGCCACCGATGTGGCCCTGCGGGAGCAGCAGATCATCGGCAATCCCGATGCGCGGGACTGCAGTGTTTATATCTCCATCCCGTTCTGTCCCACCCGATGCTCCTATTGCTCCTTTGTGTCCTATACATCCAAGCGTCTGCTTTCACTCATTCCCGATTATCTGATCCTTCTTTGCCAAGAGATCCGCACCAAGTTCGAGGCCATCCGTGAGCTGGGGCTGAACGTACTCACCGTCTATATCGGCGGCGGCACCCCCACCATTCTGGATGCGACACAGCTGCGCACCCTGCTTTCCACCATTGCCGCGTGCACCGATGTGTCGCGCCTGCGCGAATTTACTCTGGAGTCGGGGCGCCCCGATACCATTGATGCCGAGAAGATGGCGATTGCCAAGGCCTATGGCGTCACCCGTGTCTGTGTCAATCCCCAGACCCTTTGCGACGAGGTACTGAAGGGCGTGGGGCGGTGCCACTCGGCAGAAGATTTTTACCGTGCCTATGATATTGCGCGGAAAAGCGGCATAGATTGTATCAATACCGATCTGATCGTCGGTCTGCCCGGTGATACCTTCGGCACCTTTGCCGAGACCTATGACGAGATCCTGCGTCTTGATCCCGAAAATATCACGGTACATACCTTCTGCGTCAAAAAGGCCGCGGAGATCCTGCGGGAGGGGAAGCGGGTCTACAACCTGCGCGGCGGCGATGCCGGCAAGTGTGTCGATTACTCTCAGATCCGCGCCGCCGAGGCGGGATATCTCCCGTACTATATGTACCGCCAGAAGAATATGGTGGGGAATTTTGAGAACGTGGGCTTTGCCAAGCCGGGCACCGAATGCCTTTACAACATTTATATGATGGAAGAGATCCATTCGATTTTTGCCGCAGGCGCGGGCGCCGTCACCAAGCTGGTGGATTATGCCCCTGCGGGCAGTGGCAAAAAATCGGTGATCCAACGTCTTTTCAACGATAAGTATCCTTACGAATACTTGAATTCGGACGGCGGAAGGACCCAGGCGGAACAGATCGTACAGTTTTACAGGGAACGGGGGTTCTGAGCTCCCGCCCTGAACGGAGGGATGCTGTTTGCCGCAGAGCGGGAGTTCCAACGAAAAGAAGAAGCTGTTCGGTGGCGTGGCGGTGCTGATGCCCGCCACGCTTTTTACCAAGATCATCGGGCTTTTTTATAAGATCCCCCTGATCGCCATCGTGGGCGTTACGGGCATGGCCTATTTTCTGGCCGCCTATCACATCTATTCCATGCTGTTCGTTCTGTCGGCTACGGGATTGCCCACTGCCCTTTCCTTGCAGATAGCCCGCTCGGTTGCGGCGGGGCAGACCCGCGCCGTACGCCGTATCTTCGGCGTGGCTCTGACGCTTTTTCTCTCCTTGGGGCTTGGCGGAACGGTCCTGCTGCTTGCGGGCGCCCCCGCCCTTGCGGCAAGGCTTGCTATGGCCGATGCGGCGGCCTCTATCGTCGCGATCGCACCAGCCCTGCTGCTTGCGGCCTTTATCGGTGCCGCCAAGGGCTATTTCCAGGGGCACCAGCGCATGGTCCCCACCGCCCTTTCCGAGGTGCTGGAGGCGGCGGGAAAGCTTGGCTTCGGCCTTGGATTTGCCCTGCTTGCCAAGCATCGCGGCCTGCCTGTACCTGTTGTGGCGGCCTATGCCATTTTCGGTATCACCGCGGGGCTGGCGCTGGCCGCCCTGGTGCTTGCCGTGCTCCTGGTGGCGGATGCCGTGAAGCGAAGGGGAGAGGGAAGGGAGGGCGCCTTGCCCTCGCGGCGCGGCGGTTTGGGAGAGCTTTTGCGCGTGGCGCTTCCCGTTACGGTCAGTGCCTCGGTCATGAGCCTTGTGACCCTGATCGATACCGCTCTCATTTCGGGGAGACTGCAGGCGGCGGGCTTTGCCCCCGCCGTAGCCAACGCCATGTACAGCAGCTACGGTAATCTGGCCGTGCCGCTTTACAATCTGGTGCCGTCCCTGCTTTCTCCCATCACACTGGCTCTGATGCCCCTGCTGGGGGCGGCACTTTCCAAGGGGGAGGCCGAGGGCGGGCGGATCGCTCTTTCCTCGGCATTGCGCCTCTCGGCACTGGTTTCGATCCCTGCGGCCCTGGGGCTGGGTATTTTTGCCCGCCCGATCCTGTCCCTGATCTATGCGGGGCAGAACGAGGCCATCGAGCTGGCCGCGCCGTTGCTTTCGATCCTGGCCCTGTCGGTTGTGCCGGCGGCCCTCATCACCCTGACGGGGGCGGCTCTCCAGGCCACGGGGCATACGGTGATTCCCGTTCTTGCCATGGGTGCCGGGGCATTGGTCAAGCTGGCTCTGGAGGTCCTGCTTCTACCCATGCAGGGCATTCATATCTACGGTGCGCCCATCAGCACCCTTGCCTGTAATCTGACGGTTCTGATCATCGAGGCCATCGCACTTTCCCGGGCGTTGCCCTTTGGCTTTTTCTCGGGGAAGGATCTGTTCCGTCCCTTTGCGGCCGCTCTTTTTGGGGTCGCGGCAGGGGCCGCCCTGTACTTCGGCCTGCTTGCGGCAGGGCTTGCCTGCACATGGCTGATGCTACCTGTTCTTTTTGTCACGGCGGCGGTTTTTGCCCTGCTTGCCCTGCGCTTCGGGGCCGTCGCCCGTGAGGATCTTTTCGCCCTGCCGGCAGGGGATAAGATCTGTGGCTTTCTCATAAAATATAAACTGATCAAATAGGATGTAAAACCATGACAAGAGATGAAAAATTACAGATGATTTTGCAAAAAAAGGTATACGATGTGCGTGATCTGGTTACCATAGTAGAGCTGTTACGCTTGCCCGGAGGTTGTCCTTGGGACAGGGAACAGACCCATACCACCATCCGCAATGATTTGATCGAGGAGACCTATGAGGTCATCGAGGCCATCGACAACGGGGATCCCGCCCTTTTGCGTGAGGAGCTGGGAGACGTGCTGCTACAGGTGGTCATGCACGCGCGCATGGAGGAGGAAGCGGGGCGCTGTACCTTCGACGACGTGGCAAACGATATCTGTCAAAAAATGATCCACCGCCATCCCCATGTGTTCGGCGATGTAAGGGCCGATACCTCGGGAGAGGTGCTTGCCAATTGGGAGACCATCAAAAGCGAGGAGAAGCAGCGTGACACGGTCACCGACAAGCTCCGCGCCATTCCTCGCCAGTATCCCGCCCTGATGCGGGCCGCCAAGGTGGGGAAAAAGGCCAAAATGATGGATTTTCCCGATGCCCCGTCGGTTGCCGACAAGGTGGGCGAGGAGCTGACCGAGGTCCGCGAGGCGTTGGCGGTCGGGGACGGCGAGCACCTTGCCGAGGAGATCGGAGATCTGCTGCTTTCGGTGGCCAGCCTTGCCCGCAAGGCCGGGGTGGATCCCGAGCTGGCGCTGACCCGCGCTACCGATAAATTCATCGACCGCTTTTCGGCGGTGGAAGCGGCGGCATTGGAGCAGGGATGTGCCCTGGAGCAAATGAGCGACGCAGAAAAGGACGTTTTGTGGGAAAATGCCAAAAAAGTTACCGAAAAAGGCTGACTTTTTGCAAATTTCTTCCTTTTCCCCCTTGCATTTTTTCCCTGTATGTGCTAAAATAAGCGTAAGTGGTGGGCACCGCCCATTGCGTATCGTTCAAAATTCAGAAAGGATGTATATTCACATGAACAAAGCAGAATTGATCGATGCTATCGTAGCAAAGAGCGAGTTGTCCAAGAAAGATGCCGACGTTGCCCTGACCGCAGTGATCGACGCCATTAAAGACGCCTTGAAGGCAGGCGATAAAGTTTCTCTTGTCGGCTTCGGTACCTTCTCTGTGAAGGAGCGCGCCGCCAGAACCGGTAAGAACCCCGCAACCGGCGAAGCCATCGAGATCGCGGCTTGCAAGGTTCCCGCTTTTGCCGCAGGCAAGGCTCTGAAAGACGCTATTCAGTAATTTTACCAATTCGGGCGCGGCGAGGGCGAAGGCTTTCGCCGCGCATCTTTTCTGTGAGGTTTTATATGAGATTGGATAAATATCTCAAGGTATCCCGCATCATCAAGCGCCGCACGGTGGCCAACGATGCCTGCGATGCCGCCCATGTGACGGTCAACGGCCGCCCGGCCAAGGCATCTTATGATGTGAAGGAGAACGATATCATCGAGGTGGGCTTTGGTAACCGCACCTTAAAGGTACGGGTGCTCTCGGTCAAGGAAACGGTGGGCAAGGCAGACGCCGCCGGTCTTTACGAAGTCATAGAATAAATATTCTGCGCATATACTCTACCAAAACGATTGGAAAAGTGGAGGATATGATGGCGGAAAAGGGAAACGAATCGGCAAAAAAGCACACCTTAACGGTGGGAACGCGACAGCAGATCGCCATCTCGGGTGTGACAGAGGTAGAGAGCTTTGACGAGCAGACGGTGATTCTTGTGACCGACTGCGGTGAACTGACTCTGGAGGGGGAAGGACTGCACATCGGTACATTGGATATCGCTCGCGGCGTGGTTGAAGTGACGGGGCGGTTGAACGGTGCCTATTACAGCGACGGCGCACCTGCACGGCGGGGACTTCGCGCCAGATTCTTCGGCTGATGGAGATCGATCCTTATCTTCAGTTTACCCTTTTGCTCTCGGCCTTTCTGACGGGGATCGCGCAAGGGGGGCTGTGGGAGGTCCTGACGGCCTCCCGTATCCTGTTCGGTGCCTATCGCCCCCCCGAATGGATGCGGGAGCGCTATGCCCGCCCCCTGCCGCTTGTGCACCGTGCCGTGCCCTTTGAAAAAAAGGGGATCGGCCGTAACGCCTGGCGGGGCATCGTGGTGGCACTGGGAGATTGCCTGTTCTGCCTTTGGTTTGCCGTAACCGTCATTCTGCTTTTGTACCGCTATAATGACGGCGCATTCCGCTTTTCGGTTCCGTTGCTGGCCCTTGGCGGATTTGCACTGTTTCGCACGGCTTCCGTGCGGATATTCTCCCGCATGGTGGCCTATATGGCATATGGCTTTGCGGCGCTGGCCCTGTATTTGCGGGTGTTGCTTTCTCTGCCGCCCCGGGGCGTGTGCTATTTGACCAAGCGTTTTGTCGTACATCCCGTTGGACGCCTTTATCGCCGTACGGTGCTGCGCCGGGCGCAACGGGCCTCGGTGCTTCTTTGCAGGGCACAGATCGCATGGGCAAAAACAGGATTTACGGGGGAGCTCCCCCGCATAAAGGATGAAAAAAAGAAAGAAAGGATGCGTCATGGCAAAAAAGAAGACAGAGGGAAAGACCACCCCGGCCCAGTGGGTGATCCGCATCCTCATTCTGGTCATATTCGTTGTAGCACTCGTCATCGGCGCCAATCGACTGATGGAGTGGAATCAGCTCCGCCATCGGGCCGACGAGCTGCAAGAGCAAAAAGACGATCTGACGGGCGGTGAAACCGGGAATTGACCCGTGTTTTTACACTCGATGTATAAATCCCCCCGAAAACGTAAAAAATGGAAAGGGCAGAGGGACGTTCCGCGTCTCCGCACTGAAAAAAGGGGGAAAAAACAATGTCAAGAATGCTTACCGATCTTGTGGGACAGCGTTGCAGTATCAAAAATGATGATGAAGAATACCTGACGGGCAATCCCGATATCACCTGCCACGTAGTGGCGGCGGATGACGAGTGGATCAAGATCGCCTATGTGGATGAGGATGGCAATCGCGTCTCGCGCCTGGAGCGCACCGAGACCCTTTGCAGTGTCGTTGTCTATGACGATTATCCCGTTCGGTAACGCAAAAACAGCCTTTCGGCAACGCCGAAAGGCTGTTTTTGTTATGCGTCGACGCTTAACCCAGCAGTCCGTCAAGGATCAGGATCTTCAACCCGATCAGGATCAGAATGCACCCGCCGAGAACGGTGGCCTTTTCGGCCAGCTTGGTACCGAACTTACGGCCGATGAACACACCGGCAAAGCAAATGACAAAGGTGACCACGGCAATGATACCGGCGGCGAGTAAGGCCTCCCACCACAGGTAATCGGCAAACTCAAACCCGCAGGAAAGGGCGTCGATGGAGGTGGCCACGCCCTGCACCATCAGCCCCCAGAATGTGGTACGGACCATAGCGCAGACAACGGGCGTTTCCTTGCCTTGTGCCGCGGCCTTTTTCTTTTCCCGCATATCGCCGATGCCCTCTGCCAGCATCTTGCCGCCGATAAACAGCAGGATACCGAAGGCGATAAAGGGGATAAAGGTCTGTACCTGGCTGAACAGCTGTGCCACGGTGGAGACCAGCAGCCAACCGATCAGAGGCATGGCCATCTGAAACAGGGAAAAGACACCTGCGATGGCGGCGGCCCGCCGTTTGGTGCCGCAGGGCTCGGCCAACCCGTTGGTCAGCGATACGGAAAAGGCGTCCATGGCAAGGCCTACACCAAGGCCTGCGGCGGTAATGATCAATTCTAACATCCAAGCTCTCCTTTGACAAACAAAAAGACCCAAGTATGGCGCAGGCGCCATACTTGAGTCTCGTAATTTAATGCAAGCCAGAGCGGTATCCGCTCAGTATGTTGACTTGCCACGCTTGCCTTGCGGCCGCGCTTACTACTCCCTCAGAAGCAACGTGCCTATTTTAACACACCGCCCTTCGGTTGTCAATAGGTTTGACAAAACTTAGGGTGCACTAACTTTTGCACCCCTATAAAAAGCAGAGGAAGGAACCGAAAATCCGGTTCCTTCCTCTGCTTTTACAGCTGCTCCAGCAGGATCAGTTCGCTTTGCAGTGCGCCATCCAGGCGCACGCGCAATCCTTCATTGATAAGGGTAAAGCCGCTGACCGTGGCGGTAGATCCGCTGTTGTCAAAGCTGACGCGGTAGGTCCTGCCTGCATCGATGCCGCGGGGATAGATCGTCTCGGTGCGCTCTCCCGCCATGCACAGATTGAACATCCCGATCATCGAGCGACTGCCGTCCTCGGCAGCCCGCTCTAAGATACAGACACCGTGCGGCTGTGTCCCGTTGACCTCGGGGGTATGGTGAAAGATCAGATCCTTGCCCGCCATGGGTCGCACAAAGGACTTGTAAAGATCAAAGGAGTGCTTGACAAATGCGATCTGGGCGGGGTTCATTTGACTGCCCACGCAGTTGTAGGAGTTGGTGGAGGGTCTGCCGAACAGGGTGTGCCGTACCTGCAGATCCAGCGAGCCGCGGGTGTGGCAATACATACCGCTCACCAGTCGGTCTACCAGCTCCGGGGGCAAACACATGGTCATGCCGTTGGTAATGGCCACCGAGCGGGGGGCCTGGTTCCAGTCGGATACCCAGGTGTGGGTAAAGCTTTTGACCATGCCTACATCGGTTCGGGCGCCGCCGCTGGCGCAGTTTTCAAAGATCACATCGGGGAAGCGTCGGTGCAACCGCTCGTACATGGCATAGACCGCCTCGTAGTGGCGCAGGAGGCCGCTTGCCACCTTGCCGTGCTGCTCGGTGCGGGAAAACCAATATTCGCACGGGCTGTTATGATCCAGTCGGAACAGATCCAATCGGTTTTCCTCAATGACCCGCACGATCTCGCCCTCCATCCAAGCCGCGGCCTTTTCGTTGGTCAGGTCTATTTGCTTCTTACTGCCGTGAGAGGCAAAGGCGGTGGTCAGCCATTCGGGGTGCTCCCGTGCAATCACGGAAAGGGGGCCGATGGCCTCGGGCTCCATCCACATGCCGAACAAAAGTCCCTTTTTATGCGCATAGTCGCGGATCTCCCCGATGCCGTTGGGGTATAGATCGGTGGAGACATGCCAGTCTCCCTGGCGCTTGCCCCATTCGGTGGTGGCCATACCCTTGGGGGCATACCAGCCGGCATCAACGATAAAGGTCTCGGCCCCCACCGCGGCGGCGGTGTCGATAAAGTGCTTGCAGGCGGTTATGTCCATGGTGCGCTCGGGTCCCATGCCGGCCTCCACCCAGCCCTTCACCCCACGGGCATCGGGCAGGGTAAAGACCGAGCGGCGCAGATGACGGTTCATCTCATTGACCGCGTTGTCCAGGTCGCCGATCAGCATACCCACATGCACGGCGGGCGTGGTAAAGCACTCGCCTGCCGCAAGCACGGTCATGGGCTTGGGACCCGAAAGGGCAAGATCCCAGGAAAGGCGGCAGTTGCAGCCCCGCTTGTTGGGCTCGGTGTCCTTGTGAAAGTGGAACGCATAGCCCCCCGTGTGGGCCAGCTGTCCGAAAAACAACGTACCGTACAGATTATTTTTGAGAAAAAAGGCGGGATGACGGAACCGTTCACTTTCCCACTTTCCCGTGACCGTCAGCCCGGCCGAGGGCAGATCCGTCCATCGGAACAGCCCCTCGCACCCCCATTCGGAGGATTCCATGGCACCAAGGGAATAGAGCTTATCGGCGTGGTGGGGATCAAAGAAGGGATCCCAATCGGTGGTGTTTTCCTCTACGCCGCCCGACAGGATCGAAATGCCGCCCAGACCCACAGGCGTCTTGCCCGTATTTTCGATCTCCAGATAACGCTCCATGACACCGGTGCCGTCCAGCATGGTGTGTACCCGCACCGTAAGCGGCAGAAGGGTGCTTTCCAGGGTCACCGTGCCGTGTACCCCCTTACCGCTGTCTGTTTGGGAAAAGCCCTTGTAATTCCAGTCAAAGTCAAGGGTAGAGCCTTCGGCCTCCAGCCGAAAGGCCGTGTTGTTACGGTACTCGCCCACCCTCAGGCGGGAGGGCATATCCTCCAAGACATTTTGCGTATAGCCCGCGCCGTTCCAACCGGCGCTCAGCAGGCGATTGCCCACCATCATCTCTTCATAGACCGCCGTGCCGAAGCGGTATGAGAAGGTGGTCACCTCTCCCTCTTCTACGTGGATATCGGCAAATTCTGCGTGCTTCAGTATGCTCTGCATGGTATGTCATCCTTTCGGTTCGTGATCTGATTTTATTATAATCAAAAAATTTTTATATTACTATAACAAAACAAGCAGAAAATATGATATAATATGCACAAGCGCTTTACGTTTAAAAGGAGGATGTTCATGGGTTATACACCGCAATTAGAGCAGACCTTACCGGGCTTTTTTGCATCCCCCATCGATTTCAAGCACAGGATCGCACGCTCCGACGATGCGGGGCGTAACGAGGAAATGCATATTCACGACAGCTGTGAGATCTATGTCAATGTTTCGGGCAACGGAACCTTTATGGTGGAAAACCGCTTTTATCCCGTTACCCGCGGGGATGTGATCCTGACCCGTCCCAATGAGATGCATCACGGTGTCTTTCGCGGCGATGCCCCCCATGAGCATTATTGCATCTGGTTTCCTGCGGGAGAAAACAGTGAATGGCTCACCCGTTTTTGGGATCGGGAGGCAGGGGAGGGGAATCTGCTGGCGCTGCCCGCCCCCGAAAAAGAAAAGCTGCTGCGGCTCCTATCCGCCCTGGAGCGGGAAACGACGGGGGGCGATCTTCGCCGCGGTACAGCCCTTTTTTTACAGATCCTGTTGCTCATCGAGGATGCAAATGCCGAATCGGGCGAGTGCGTGGATCTGCCGTATCCGCTGTCGGCGATTCTGGACGAGATCGGTGCCAATTACCGCGAGCCGTTACGCATGGCAAGGATCGCCGCCCGCTATTTTATCAGTCAAAGCACGCTCAACCGTCTGTTTCAGACACATCTGCATACCACACCTCATATCTATCTGGAAAACCTTCGTCTGGCCAGGGCAAAGCAAATGCTGGCGGCGGGGTGTGATGTGACCGCCACCGCCCTGGAATGCGGGTTTGCCGATTGCTCTCATTTTATTCTGCTTTTCCGCCGCCGCTTTGGCATTACCCCGGGCAAATACCGTAAAAATTATGTCCCCCAATGATTTTTGGAGGCGGGTATAATTTACGCCCCGGACGCATATACTTTTTGCAAACTATGTCAAATCGGTTGCAAGGAGGTGTGTTACGGTGCGTACCCGGGCAAGAGAATCGGTTCTGTACTTTTTGCTGACCCTGTGTGTGGCACTGGCGGTGGCAGTGGGCATGCATGTGTTCGTTTATCCCAATGATTTTGCTCCCAGCGGTGTGGATGGCCTTGCCACCATGCTGCAAAAGCTGACGGGGATCAATGCAGGGCTGTTTACCCTTGCCATCAATCTGCCTCTTTTGATAGCGGCGTGGTTTGTGCTCAAGCGCCGCTATGTGATCTATACCGTTTTTTATACCGTAGTCCTTTCCTTGTTTTTGTTCGTGCTCGGGCGGGTCGATTTTTACCGTTATGTGGCCACGGGCGATCTGATCCTGCCCGCTGTGTTCGGGGGCGTGGCTCAGGGACTCACGGGCATCATGCTGCGCATGGGGTCCTCCTCGGGCGGCGTGGATATTATGGGGAGCATGATACAAAAAAAGGTTCCGCACAGGAACGTGGAAAGCATCATCTCCACCATCAGCGTCTGCATTGTCATCATCTCCTTTTTTGTTTACCGGAACCTGCAAAGCGTGCTCTTGTCTGTGGTCGAGATCTTTGTGTGTGAGCGGATCACCGCCGGGATCCTGAAGCAGAGCCGCAATGCCGTTAAATTTGAGGTGGTGACCCAAAGCCTTTCGGATATCAAGGAGGATATCCTGCATCGGGTGCGACACGGTGCCACCGTGATCGAGGGGAAGGGACTCTATACCGAGCAGGGAAAAAGTGTGATCTTCTGTGTGGTCAATTACAGGCAGATCCCCGCTTTTTTAAAGGTCGTCTCCAAATATCCGGATACCTTTGTCTATTACTCGGATGTCATGGGCGTACGCGGCAATTTTGACCGTACGGACGCGCGAAAAGAGACAGAAAAGGGCGGAGATCGGTGATCTCCGCCCTTTTCTGTGGCCGTCGGTCCTCGGGGGCCTGCCTTCGCTTATTTTTCACAATCCTTTTTGGAATTTTTTTGAAACAGAGGCTTGTCTCCCGAGCAAAGCCATGCGCCTGCGATCATCACCACCAAAGCAATGAAATAGGTGTAGGGAGGCAGCTCGCGGAAGATCAGAAGAGAGAGCAATGTTCCGATAAAGGGGGCCACGGCGTAATAGGCACTGGTCCGTGCCGCGCCCAGGAGCCGTTGCGCGTAAACATAGAAAAAAATACTGAGCCCGTAGGCCACAAAACCCACCCCAAGTACCGCAAAAACGCACCACGTTACAGTAATTTTCTCACCGATGCACAAGCCGATCACCACCGATCCCTCTCCCGAAAAGATCCCCTTGAGCAATACGATCTCCAACGGATCCTTGGAGGATATTTTTCGGGTACAGTTGTTTTCAAATCCCCAGCAGATGCAAGCAAGCAGGATAAACAGGGAGCCCGCCGAAAATTGCAGGCTTGCGATATTCTCAAAGGAGAGCAGAGCACAGGATAGAGTCACGCACAGGATCCCGCCCCAGAGCCGTGGGCTGATCCGCTCCTTGAATGCCATCAGTGCGATGATGGCCGTGGCCACGATCTCAAAGTTGTTGAGCAGTGAAGCATTGGCCGCCGTGGTGGCCCGCAAGCCAAGCAGAAGGCAGATGGGGGCGGCAATGTCCAGCAGGATCATGGCAAGAGTGAAGGGGAGCTCGGCACGGGTCAATTTTGCCTCGCCCGCCGTTTTAGCGCGGCATTTTCGTATCAATGCGATCACCCCCATGCCGAGTCCCGCGCCGAGATACAGAAAACCCGCCATCAGCGTGGGTGGCATATAGCTTAGCAAAAGCTTGGAAAAGGGGGAATTGACGGCATAAAGTGCCGCCGCCAAAACGGCCAAAAAAATGCCGGTTTTCACCGATTTCTTCATAACATCTTCGCCCCTTCCGTTTCTCTGAAATCACCTTACTCGGATCGGTGATTTTTATATTATAGCCGCAAAAGCGTGTTCTGTCAAGGCGGCCGATTCGAAAGTTAATCGGTTGGCAAATGCCGTATTCCTGCGCTGCAATCAAGAAAAAACGGCGGCAAGAATTTTTGGAGATCATATTGACAAGTTCACGCAAATGAACTATAATAGTTCACGCAAATGAACTTTCGAAAAACGGAAGCGTGCAAAAGATGATTTTTAATATCATATCAGGTACTATACGATGAACAGAAACGATCGCTCATGGAATCCGTGGCACGGCTGTCATAAATGCTCGGAGGGGTGCCGAAACTGCTATATGTTTTTTCTCGACAAAGAAAGAGACAGAGACGGCAGCGAGATACACAAGAACAAAACCGATGCCAATCTGCCAATCAAAAAAGACCGTCAGGGAAATTACAAAATAAAGCCCGGTGAATTTGTACGCGTCTGCATGACAAGCGATTTCTTTCTTGAGGAAGCAGATCCCTGGCGCGACGAGGCCTGGGAGATGATCAGACAGCGCCCCGACGTGACCTTCTCACTCCTGACCAAAAGAGCACACCGTGTGCGGGAGTGTCTGCCCGCCGATTGGGGCGACGGCTGGGATAATGTGTTCCTGGCGGTATTCTGCGAAAACCAAAAGAGGGCAGACGAACGCATCCCTCTATTATTAGACATTCCCGCTAAGCACAAATGGGTCAGCCTCAAGCCCTTCATCGGTGAGATCGACCTTGACAGATACCTCAAAACGGGTCAGATCGAGACGGAGCTGGCCGGCGGCGAGAACTATGAGGGGATGCGTCCGCTTCACTACGAATGGGTGAGGAAAATCTACGATCAATGCATTGCGTACAACGTCGAGTTCATCTTCGGACAGACGGGAAATGTGTTCGTCAAGGATGGCAGGACCTACTATATCAAAGATAACAAAACGCAGATCGACCAAGCGCTGGCATCGGGGCTGCAAAACAGATTTCACGGCTCGGAAAAGGGGAATACGCAAATGAACAGAGAAGGAATTTACGAATTTATCGCAAGGCAGAAGACCTCTCTCATCTCGTCAATCGGTGAGGACGGCTATCCCGCCACGCGAGCGTTGATTCAGCCCGTGCTGATCGACGGCAACGATATTTATTTTGCCACCTATACCTCATCAAGAAAGGTGGCTCACTATCGCGCAAACCCCAAGGCGTGCGTCTATTTCTATGAAAAGGGCAGAAGCTTTTCGGGGGTGGAGATCAAGGGAGAGATGGTGGTGCTGACTGATCAGCCCACCAAAAATCGCTTCTGGAAGCCCTTCTTTACCCGCTTTTACAAAAGGGGCGTGACCGATCTCGATTATTGCATTTTGAAGTTTACGGGCTTTGAAGCGCAGTGGTTTACCAATCAACGTACAGAAACGGTAAGGCTTTGAAAAAGGACGCAGACAGATGGACAAATACATGAATGCAAATATGGTGTTCTCTAAATTTTCAAGAGGCTATATGGAACTGAAAAAGGATCTGCCGATCAGACCCAGCGAGATGGGCGTGCTCAACATCATCACAAGGCGAGAAGGGGATTTCACCCCTCTGACGCTGGCTGAAATGATCGGCGTATCCAAGCCGATGATCGCGGCCCATCTTCAAGCTCTTTTGAAAAAGGGGTATATCCGTAAAGAAGTCTCTCTTGATGACAAGCGGAGCTTTTATGTCCGTCCCACGGAGAAGGCATGGGCGCTTGCCGATGCATTTGAAGCAAAGCAGACGGAATATCTGAAAGCCATTGAAGCAAGACTCGGAGAGGGAGCGTTTGCCGAGCTCACCCGCTTGCTCGGTGAAACACAAAACGTACTGGATGAAATATTGAATAAATAAAAGAGGTGTCATCATGCAAAATACAGAAATCAATAAAGCAATACCGTGGAATCCCTGGCATGGCTGCAAAAAAGCAAGCCCCGGCTGTAAGAACTGCTTCGTTTACAAGATGGATAGAAGATACGGACGGGATACGTCAATTATCACCAAGGGAAAAACGACCTACGAGCTGAAGGATAAGGATTGCCCTCCCGGATCGCTGGTTAAGCTGTGCTTCTCCTCCGACTTCTTTATTGAAGAGGCTGACGAGTGGCGAGGCGGCTGTTGGGATTTTATCAGAAGAAGAAGGGATTGCATCTTCGTCACCACCACCAAGCGCCCCGAGCGCATCAAGGATTGTGTTCCTCCCGATTGGGGCGACGGCTGGGAGCATGTGCACATCAGCATTTCGATCGAGAATCAAGAAATGGCAGATCAGCGCCTCAAGGCCTTTCTCGCTGCCCCTGTCAAGCACAGAGAGGTGTTCTGCTCGCCTCTCATCGCACCGATCTCCCTTGGCAAATATCTCGATACGGGACTCATCAAATGTGTTAATGTGGGTGGCGAGATGTCTCCCAAAAACGAGGTCAGACCGATCCTGTACGAATGGGTGAGAGACTTGTTTTTAGAGGCCAAGGAGCGCAATATCGAGTTCTATTTCCATCAATGCGGCTCGATGTTCATGAAGGACGGCGTCAATATCGGCAAGTGGAATCTGAACGATCAGATCAAGCGTGCCGAGGAGATTCAGCACGAGCTGGAAGAGCTGTATGGCGAAACGCCCAAGAGCGATCATAAGCTTCATTGCTGAAAAGGTGATCGCGATACAGAAATCCTGAAAAAGTTGCTTTTCGACGGTGTGCTCGGCACGTATTATGCACACTTGTACGGTACAAGGGAATTACCCGAGCCTGCCAATGCAAAAAGGGGCTGAGTCATTTAGATGGAGAAGGATTTCTACCTTAAAAACCGCTTTGCCATTATTTTTTTAATGACAAAGCGGCTTCGTTTTATTCATTTTTGATTTGTGTGTTTTTGTTCGGCGCTAAATAAATCAGCCCCTTCATCGATATAGCGCTATATTCGTTTTGGGTGTTCTGTGCGGTCTTATTTATCTTGCGGCAATATTGCGCGCCACGTGGACACCGCTTGCAGAGGCGTGAGAAAGGGAATGCGTAATGCCGCTGCCATCGCCGATGATATAAAGATTTTTGTGCTTGGATTCGAGATTTTCGTCCACCTCAACCTCCATGTTGTAGAATTTGACCTCTACGCCGTACAGGAGCGTGTCCTCGTTTGCAGTGCCGGGAGCAACCTTATCCAATGCATAGATCATTTCAATAATGCCGTCCAGAATGCGCTTGGGCAGCACCAGGCTAAGGTCACCGGGGGTGGCGTTCAATGTGGGCGTGATAAAGGCCTCGTTGATGCGGGCGGTCGTAGATCGCCGCCCGCGGATCAGATCGCCGAAGCGTTGCACGATCACGCCGCCGCCAAGCATATTGGAAAGCCTTGCGATGGATTCGCCGTAGCCGTTGGAATCCTTGAAGGGCTCGGAGAAGTGCTGCGCCACAAGCAGGGCAAAGTTTGTATTTTCGGTTTGCTTGGCAGGATCCTCGTAGCTGTGTCCGTTGACCGTAATGATCCCGTTTGTATTTTCGTTGACAACGGCACCCTTGGGGTTCATACAGAAGGTGCGTACCTTGTCCCCGTATTTTTCTGTACGGTATACGATTTTGCTCTCATACAGCTCGTCAGTCAGGTGGGCAAAAACATTTGCGGGCAGCTCCACGCGCACCCCGATGTCAACACGGTTGGATTTGGTGTGAATGTCCAGCTCGCGGCATACCGATTCCATCCATTTGCTGCCGCTGCGTCCGACGGAAATGATGCAGTGCTTGCTTTGATAGGCGTTGCCCTCGCAAAGAATTTCGTAGCCGTCCTCTACCGCCTTTACGCTCAATACGGGCGTATCAAAGAAAAATGTCACCTTATCCTGCAAATATACGTAAAGATTTTCAAGAACGATGTAATTGATATCCGTTCCCAGATGGCGAACCGATGCATCCAGCAAATGCAGGTCGTTCTGAATACAAAGTGTCTTAAAGCGTGTACCGTTTGTGGAATAGAGCTTTGTGCCCTCGCCGCCGTATTTGAGATTGATCTCATCGACATAACGCATCAGATCAAGCGCCTGCTTTTTGCCAATGTATTCGTATAGCGTGCCGCCAAAATCGTTGGTGATGTTATATTTGCCGTCCGAAAAGGCGCCCGCACCGCCAAATCCGTTCATGATCGAGCAGCTTTTGCAGCCGATGCAGGTTTTGATTTTGTCACCGTCGATCGGGCATTTGCGCTTATGCAGTGCGTGACCCGCCTCAAAAACAGCCACCTTCAGGTCGGGTCTGCGCTGTACCAATTCGTATGCGGAAAAGATACCGCCTGGGCCCGCGCCGATGATGATAACGTCGAAGTTCATACCTTACCTCCAAAAGAAAAAATGGTCGACTGTAATGCAGTAGTCAACCATTTACGGCGGTTGGTAGAAACGCTCAACCATATTATGAGTATATACGCATATTAAAATCTCCTACATTATAGCACCTTGCCGCCGGAAAGTCAAGCGTGATTTCAAAACGGCGTGTACGGCGTATGCATTACGGTGTACACAGCCCTATCCCCGTTTTGAATCGCCAACCTTTGTAGGGGCGGGAGCGCCCCTCCCGCCTCCGCATCCCGTTGAAAATACCCCCTGTGCAAAGAATGTTAAAGCTATGCCAAAATCATTAACCCAAAAGCAGGCTTACAATTTTTTGGGGAACCATTCCGATGTTTATCAAAATGACTTGAATTCACAAGGACTTTTTGATATAATAGAGCCGAATCGTGTTGCGAAAGTAGGAATGACCATGACGTTAAATGAATTGCATATCGGAAAATCTGCCGTGATCTGTTCGGTCGGCGGAGAAGGAGCCCTACGTCAGCATCTTCTTGATATGGGAATGATTCCCGGTGTCGAGGTTACGGTTGTCAAGCTGGCGCCCATGGGGGATCCGATCGAACTGAAAATTCACGGGTATGAGCTGACCATTCGTGTGGCAGATGCTCAAAAAATTGAGATCAAGCCGATCGAGGCTGGCAAAAGCGAGCAGAAGGCGCCTCCGCCCAAAAAGGCCAAGGCTTCTCACCCCGGACTCGGTGAATCCGGAAAATACCACCGAAAGGAGGACGGCGAGCCTCTGCCGCAGGGGTCAAAATTAAGCTTTGCCCTGGTAGGGAACCAAAACTGCGGAAAGACAACCCTGTTCAATCGGCTCACGGGCTCCAATCAGCACGTGGGGAATTTCCCCGGTGTTACCGTGGATTGTAAAAGCGGTGTCATCAAGGGGTATCCGAACGCTACCGTTACCGATCTTCCCGGCATTTATTCCATGTCGCCCTACAGCAGTGAGGAGATCGTTTCCAGAAACTTCGTGCTGGAGCAAAAGCCGACGGCGATCATCAATATTGTCGATGCCACGAACATCGAGCGCAATCTGTATCTGACCATGCAGCTGCTGGAAATGAACGTCCCCATGGTGATCGCATTGAATATGATGGACGAGGTCAACGGAAACGGCGGCTACATTGATGTGAATACGATAGAGGAGCTTTTGGGGGTTCCCGTGATTCCGATCTCTGCCGCGAAAAATCAAGGCATTGACGAGCTGATTGAGCACGCCGTACATATTGCCACATACAGAGAGCGCCCCACCGTTCAGGATTATTGTCATGAGACCGACCACAAGGGCGCGGTCCATCGGTGCCTGCACGCCATCATCCATCTGATCGACGACCACGCCAAGGGCGCGGAGATTCCCGTCCGATTTGCCGCAAGCAAGCTGGTGGAGGGGGATACGCTCATATTGGATGCCCTGAGGCTGGATGACAACGAAAAGGAAATGCTTGAGCACATCATTCTGCAAATGGAAGCCGAGCGAGGCCTGGATCGCGGGGCGGCGATTGCAGACATGCGCTTCGGATATATCGGTAAGGTCTGCGCACAGACGGTTACCAAGCCGACGGAAAGCAAGGAACACAGGCGTTCCCAGAAAATCGACAAAATTCTCACGGGTAAATACACGGCGATCCCGTCCTTTATCCTGATCATGGTGCTTGTATTCCATCTGACCTTCAACGTGATCGGCGCCTGGCTGCAGGAGCTGATGGAGATCGGTGTGGATTGGCTTACAAACGTGGTTTCCGACTGGATGATCCGAGCGGAGGTGAACGAGGTCCTGCGCAGTCTTGTGATCGATGGAATCTTCACGGGGGTGGGAAGCGTACTGAGCTTTCTTCCCGTCATCGTCACACTGTTTTTCTTCCTGTCCTTGCTGGAGGATAGCGGCTATATTGCGCGCGTGGCGTTCGTCATGGATAAGCTCCTGCGCAAGATCGGCCTGTCGGGGCGGAGCATCGTTCCCATGCTGATCGGCTTTGGCTGTACCGTTCCCGCCGTTATGGCTACCCGTACGCTCCCCAGCGAGCGCGACCGCAAAATGACCGTTTTGCTCACCCCCTTTATGAGCTGTACGGCAAAGCTGCCGATCTACGCCTTCTTTGTGAACGCCTTTTTCCCGTCACACAAGGGACTCATCATGTCGGGCCTGTATGTCCTTGGCATTCTGGTCGGTATTCTGGTGGCGTTCCTTTATAAGGGCGTTCTGTTCCGCGGAGAGGCCGTGCCCTTTGTCATGGAGCTTCCCAATTATCGCTTGCCCAGTCCCAAAAGTGTTGCACAGCTGCTGTGGGAAAAGGCAAAGGACTTTCTGCGCAGAGCCTTTTCGGTCATTCTGATCGCAAGCATCGTCATTTGGCTCTTGCAAAGCTTTGACTTCCACCTCAACCTGGTGGCGTCCTCCGAGAACAGTATCCTTGCCTTTATAGCGGGGCTGTTGGCACCGGTCCTGTATCCCATCGGGCTCGGCGATTGGCGCATCTGCACCGCATTGATCAGCGGATTTATGGCTAAGGAAAGCGTTGTCTCCACCCTGGAGGTGCTGTTCGGGGGGAGCGTGGCCACCGCCATCACACCGCTCAGCGCCGCCTGCCTGCTTGTGTTCAGCCTTCTGTACACCCCCTGTGTGGCGGCGATCGCGTCTATCCGTCGCGAGCTCGGGAGCAAATGGGCCGTCGGCGTTGTGGTATGGCAATGCGTCATTGCGTGGATCGCCGCATTGCTCGTGCATCTGATCGGATTGCTGATTGGCATGGCATGAGCTTATAAACGTATGGTGCGTTAGCGGAGAATTTCCACTTCCCATAAAGTGCAAGCATCGCATTTGATCGGCCAAATGCAAATGGGTCAAGGCCAAGCCCATATTACAAACAAAAAGAGAGCAAGAGTACAAGGAGAAATCCTTATATTCTTGCTCTTGTTTTTCTTTCTGAGAGCTTTTCCATCGGCGGCAAAAATATTGATTTTCAACTGAATTATTTATAATATATATTGACTTTAAAAAATAATTATATTATAATGCAAAGTGGTATATCATCGGAATTTTACCGTGAAGTAAGGAGTAACAACCATGAAACAAAAGCTGTCAATAGCCGAGGCCTTCCAACTTTATGAGAAAAGCGTCAACGAGCGCGATGCTCTTGTCCGTGGGGGGGAGGCAGATCAAAAAGAGCTGATGAGTGCCTACCGTGCTCTGCAGGGCGAGGCACTGGGCTTTTGCCGCTCGGAGGGCTTTTTGTCGATTATGCAGGTGCTTTGCAGGATCAATGCAGGCAAGCTGACCTTTTCGCTGGGGGAAGGGAAGATCGCTTTTATGGGCAAAACACCGCCCGCCCTTACCTTCGATCATCAAAGCTGCTTTGCGGTTAAGGATGAGGCAAAGGAAATGATGCTTGCCGTCAGATCGGGCAGTCCCAGAGACGAGGCGGCCATCGGACGCCTTTGCGTGGGCTATGTGACCCTGACCGCCATTGCGGGCGCCGCAAAGGAGCTGTATCGGCAGGCGCTTGATGAAAAAGCCGCCGCGCGCGAAGCACGCCTGAGCGAGCTGACCGATGTGATAAATGCCTGTGAGGCGACGATCCGAGCCGGTGCCGATACGGTCAAGGAGACGGAGGAGAACGACGGAAAGGGCATTTTTGTCGCTTCTCGCTCTGTGATGGCTGATGCCGCTCTTTCGGGGCGCCTGCAGCAGGCATTTCATCTGGAGGGGGCTTTGCCGCAGGAGCGCATCTCCCTGCGCTCGGACGGGTGCTCCGCGGTATTTTTAACGGTAACCGATGCCCAAAAGGAGACCGTGGCCTTTCATGATTTTATCAATGGCCTTTTCTATCGCAATTTTCAAAAATTCTGCGTGGGCGAGCTGTCGGTTGCCTGCGCGGAGGATAATACGCTTTCCTCACTGCCTCTGTCTCAATTCAACGCGCGCCTGCTGACTCACGATCAGTCCGAGACCAATCTGTTTTCCTTTTCCTACGGGAGCGTTGCCCAGACCGAGGAGACGACGGGCAAGCTGCTGCAGAGCGTGGTTGACGAAATGAACGAGCGCAAGCCTCTGCTCGGTGTGGCCTCCCACTATGCGGATATTGACGACTACAACCAAAAAAATCCCTATAACAAAAAAGCAAAGATCCTGCTGTTGATGAACGGTTACAGTCATTTGCTTTCCTCTGATAAGTCCTATCAGAATCTCCAAGCTTTGATGAAGGACGGCGGAAAATACGGCATTTTTACGGTTGTCATGGGACAGCCGGAGCCCGTCCCGCTGAACAATGGCGAGCAGGGCTTGCTTGATCTTGCGGCCCTCGGTGCCAAGGCGCTGACCTTTGGCGATCCTGCAGTGCAGTTTGTCAGTGCTGACGGTGCCGCCGTGGATACCCTTCGCCGAGAGGCCAGAGCCACCATGAAGCAAAGCGAGATACTCTATTTGGACGAGCTGCTGGAGCGCCGTCCTGCGGTCTCCCACTTCTCCCGGGAAATGACCATTCCCGTGGGCCTTGCGGACGGAAAGATTTATTACTTTGCCACCTCGGTGGATGGCTCCAAGAGCGAGTACCATTCCTCACCCTTTACCCTGATCATCGGTTCGACCGGTATGGGTAAATCGGCCTTCTTGCACACGCTGATTCTCAGCGGCGGTATGTGCTATTCTCCCGACGAGCTGCAGTTTTACATCGTGGATTTCAAGGCCAAGGAGGACTCTGCCGAGTTTTCCTGCTACCTGCACAAGGAGGGGGAGGAGAACCTTTACATCCCCCATGTGCGCTACCTTTCCATGAAGAGCACGGCCGAAAACGCCTATGACGTGCTGGATATGATCGACAATCTAGCAGGAGAGCGCGCCGCCCTGTTTTCCTCGGTGGGGGCCAAGGATTTTATTGCCTACAACTCAGATCCCCGCATCACGGAGCGTGTCAAGGCGGGCGAGCTTCCTCACGTGCCCCAGATCTATTTTCTCATTGACGAGTATATCACCATGCTCAGCGGCGGTGTGGGCGGCGACAACGAGGCCCGCGCCGAGCTGGAAAATAAATTCAGCGATATTCTCCAGCGCATCCGTACCTCGGGTGTGGGTCTGATCTTCAGCGGCCAGCGTTGCGTATTCAAAAATTCTACCATGGGTCTGATCGGCAACCGCATCGCCTTTGACCCGGGTAATGAAAATCTGCTGACCTCTATGTTTAATTTCGATTACGGCATGGGCGAGGACAGCGGTGCACTGTACCGTCGGATCGGCGGCAAGATCGGTACCGCGGCCGCCATCCGCAATGCGGGCTCCTCTGTCAAGGAGGTGGTGCGCACCGCCTTTGCGGGCAAGCACATGGGCGAGCGTCAGCGCGCCCTGGCCAAGGCCATTCGTGAAAAATACAGCGATCCCCGCTACTACGGCAAGCAGATCGTGCCGGGCGAGGACGTGATGGAGAACGGAGACAGCTTCCTTTCGGAGGCCTGCAGTGCTCCCGTTCCAAGAGAGGAGATCCTGCGGCAATCCCGCGAGAAGGATCTGAAGATCCCACTGTATCTCGGTGTGTCCTCCATGGCCTCAAAGCCCGTTCCGTTGCGTTATTATTTGCAAAAGCAACAGGGCGCGCTGGTCTTTGCCAAGGCGCCCAAGCAGGAAAAGATCGAGATGAATGCGGCCCTTTCCTTTCTGCACTATCTGGCGGTCAACGGCCATCCCTCAGGGACCCCTACGGTGACTCTTGACGACATGACGGCGCAGGAATATCTGACCGATGTGTTCGGCAATGTCATTGAGGGGAGCAGTGGACGCCACGCCCTGATCGAGGTGCTGGAGCAAAACGGCCTTTCCCATCTCTGCACTCTGAACCGCACCGCCACCGCTGTGGCGGCAAGCATCATGGAGGCTGAGACGCTTTGGAATGACCGCATGTCGGGTGCCTGCCGTGACCGCACCCCCCGTCTGCTGATCCTCCACGATGCCGACGGGCTCTGCTCCTTACAGCGGTTGCTGGATCTGGAGGCGCACAGCGCCCCCACAAAGGCCGAGCCGGCCCCTGTGGCAGAGAAGAAGGACGAGAGTCCCACGCTTTCCGACAACGAGCTCAGCGCCGCGGATCTGCGGGCACTGTTGAGCAATGAGGAGGGGGGCAATGTGGAAGATGAGATCCTTGCAAATCTGTTCAATGCAGATGTGAATGTGGATGACATTGAGATCGGTGAAACGGTGTCCGGTGCCAAGGATGGCAGACGCTATACCGAGGCCGAGGTGCTGGCGGCCCTGCGCCATCTGATGAAGGAGGGCAACCGCCAGAGCATCTTCGTGCTGCTGGCCTGCAGTGAAAGGGCCACCACGGAAAAGCTGTTGGGGATCCGCCTGGAGCAGCGCGATGCCTGCAAGGCACTTTGCGCCGCCGTATTCGGTTCGGATGCCGTGCGTAAGACCCTGGATGTTTCCATGGATAAAAATGCCGACTGCTGCTTTGTCTTGCCGCAGGAGATCAAAACCAGACTGTACGATTTTTCCGCCGGTGCCAGGGACTGGTGGAAGCATTTGAAAAATCATTATCAAGCGTGAAAGGAGCAACCGTATGAGTGAGCGCTATAACGCGGCCGAGATCGGCCGCATGTCGCAGATGATCCTCAAAACCGCGGACGATATGGAGCGCGACCTGGAGGAGATCATCAAGAATCTGAATATATACAAGGGGTGCTTGAAGGATGCGATCTCCGCCGATGCCGAGCTGCTGGTCACCCGCATCCGTGACCGCATCGATGCCGTTCGCATCGAATTCGGCGAGCGTGGCGAGAATGCGAAGAGTGCCGCTATCGATATTGATCATCTGGAAAATACCGGATTGGAGGGACAATGAATATGAATACCAATGAGATCGTTGCAAAATCCACCAAGCTGGGTGTGATCACCCGTACCTTCAAGGGCTCTCTTGAGGCCTTTTCCTCGGGGCTCAATCAGGAGATCCGCATCATCGAGAATGCCGTGCTTTCGGTCAACGGCTGGGAAGGCGAGCTTTACGATGGCTTTCGTGAGCACTTTACCGAGAGCCTGGCCGAGCTGAAAAAGCTCTCGGCGCAGTCCGACGGCATTGCCGAAAAGCTGGAGCGCTGTGCCGTGCAATACGACATCATCATCGAAAAGCTGAAGAAGGCGGGGCAGGCATGAAGGAGATCACACGCTTGAAGACCGATGTGGACTGCGGTTGGAGGGATGATGTGGGCTCCTCGATCACGTCCTATGCGCTGGTGCTTGCCTCTGTGCAGGAGCAGGCCTGCAGTGCGCTGGTCACGGTGATGACTGCGGCAGAGCAGGCTGTTTCCAAGGATATTTCTTATAAAAGCAATGCCGCAGTCATCAAGGCCTGTTATGTGAAGTGAGCGGAGGGTGCCATGATCGATTTTAATGTTGACAGTATTCATGCCACCTCTGATCGCTTTGCCGAGCTGTCGCGCTCGGCAGACCGCCAGCATGCCGATGCAGATAGCGCTTACAGCAGTATCAAATCCGCCGTTCTGGAAAAGATCCGCTGTATTGAGGGGGATATCCGAACCGCCGAGAGTGAGCTGCAGCAGGTGTCTGATACACGCGCCCACAATCAGGAGGTGGAGCGCCGCGAGCGTGAGCGGATGCGCGTGGCCAAGGAGAAGCAGGAAAAGCTCAAAAGTGAAAAGGAAAAGGCCGAGGGCAAGCTGCGCTCTGCTAAAAGAAGGCTGTCGGCCGTTCGCATGATGACCGATGGCTCGAGCAATGCCGTCTCCCAGCTGGAATCGAAGATCTCGGAGCTGGAATCCGACATCAGCGACCTGGAGTCCGATATCGGCGACCAACAGGACATCATCGATGCCGCCGAGAAAAAGCTGGAGGAGATCGAGCAGGCCAATAGAAAGTTGGATCAGATCGAGGCCGCCATCCGGCGGTCGATCGGGCAGATGCGGACCGCCCTGCAGCAGTTAAAGAGCCTCAAGGAGCAGATGATGCACTGTAAGGAGGTCTATGACGGCCAATACGGTCAGACCAAGCGCGGAATGCAGGCAGTGCACGAGCGTACCGTCAAGGCCTTGCAGGTAGGGCGCCGGGCACTGGACTGCTTCAACGCGGCGGGCTGTGGCTCCTCCAAATCGGTCTGCGTGGATTCTCCCGCGCTGATCGCCAATATCTCCGCCGAAATCGACCGTGCAGCCACCCACGTTTCGAGTGTTGCCTTTGAAATGCAAAGCGAGGCCGATCGCTACGGCAGTCGCCTGCGCGACAGAATTTCCTCCCAGGTGATGGAGGAGGCCAAGCGCGCCAAGGCACAGTGTGAAGAAAAGAATCGGGAATGGGCGCAGATCGCGTTGAATCTGAAAAATGCCTACTATGAGCTCACCTTTTACCAGGAATGTAAAATGTAATCGAAAAAAGGAGAAAGACTATGTCCAAGCAATGTCCCAAATGCGGCGTCGCCGTCAGCGACACCGCTAAGTTCTGCCGCGCATGCGGTAGCAAGATCGAGGCCGCGAAGCCGGCCGAAAAGGCTGTATTTTGCCCCGAGTGCGGTACCAAGTGCACCGCCGACGATCGCTTTTGCGAGTCCTGCGGCTTTGATCTGCGCGCCGAGGAGACCCCTGCCGCCGCTCCGACGGCACCCGTAAGGCCTGCTGTGTCGTACGGCCCTGCGCTTGACCTGTTCAAGCGCGGCATGTGGGATAAGGCCGTGAGCGCACTGGCTCCCATGGTACAGGCAGACGACCCCAAGGCCCTTTGGCTCACGGGTATTTGCTATGATATGAAGTGCGTGGACAATCTGGATGACAAGATTTTTGCATGCCACCAAAGGGCCGCCGCACGCGGCCTGACCGAGGCCAAGGCCAACCTTGCGGAATGCTATTGGCTGGGCGTCGGCGTGGAGGCGGACGAAAAGGAATCCGAGCGCCTTTTTGGTGAGGTTCTTGCCACCGGAAACAGCTACGCCATGTATAAATACGGCGTCTATCTGACGGAAAATACCGATCGCTATGAGGAGGCGCTGGAGTGGTATACCCGTGCCGCCGAGGCGGGGGAGCCTCTTGCCGCACGGGAGCTGGTGGATCATTATTCCTATGAGGAAGAGGAGAAGGCCGCCGAGTGGGCGCAAAAGCTCATGGCCATCAAGGCCTCCGACAGCCCCGAGGATCCCGTCGGCGCGGTGCATGACAGTGATCTTGCCGTTGCCCTGCACGCCGTTGCCGAAAAGCTGGAGCACGGTAAGGATCTGAAAAAGGATCTTCCGCAGGCCATCGCCAATATTGAGCGCGCGCTGGCTCTGACCAACAACAGCTACTACGGTGATTGCCTCAAAAAGCTACGCCAAAGCAGCCCCAAAAAGTCCTCCGTTTCCAAGCAGGCATCCCCCAAAAAAGCCGATGCCGTCGACGAATGGGGGAGCATCGGGGATTTCGCAGACGAGTGGGGGAGCGTCGCCCCTGCCAACGATCAGAAGGGGACTAAGGTCGATGCCATCGATGACGGCTGGGGTGAGGTCAAGACTGCCGATGCCACAGATGAGTGGGGAAGTGCACTGGAAAGCTTGAAACGGTTTGAAGAAAATGATATTTTTGCCGATTTTGAGTATAAAAAGACTCCCCGCGGCGAGATCGTCATTGTCAAGTTGAAAAACGAATACGCACTGGATGTGACAGTGCCCGCAGGCGCCACCGTGATCGGTGACGGTGCCTTTGCAGGCTGTGCCGCCTTGACCGCCGCCTTGCCCGATGGGCTGACCACCATTGGCAGGCGTGCCTTTGCGGATTGTGCCAATCTGGAAAAGCTGGTGCTCCCCGCAAGCGTCCGCATCATCGGTGAGGAGGCCTTTGACGGTTCCGAAAAGCTGGAGGTCGCCCTGCCGCGCACCGTACATCTGGGCAAAAACGCCCTGCGCGGCACTCGCAACGAGCAAAAAGAGCATCAAATGAAGGATGTCGCCAAAAAGCAGAGCCATGAGAAAGCGGTGGAGTTCTATAACAGCTGTAAGTATGCCGAGGCCTTACCCCTGTTGCTCCCCTTTGCGGGAGAGGGAAATGCCGACGACCTGGAGCGCATTGCCTACTGCTATCAGAATGCCAATAAATGGACCGAGGCCGTTTCCTATTACCAAAAGGCCGTCGCCAAGGATAACCCCTGGGCGCAGTACCGCCTCGCCATGTGCTACCGTTGGGGCAACGGCGTGGAACAAAATGCCGCAACCGCCTTCAACTACTTCAAAATGGGCGCCATGCAGGGGCACGTCTGGTCTCAGGTGGAGCTCAGCGAATGCTATAAGTACGGCAACGGGTGCGAAAAAAACCTGAGCGAGGCCATCAAGTGGGCGGGCGAGGCCGCCAAGGCAGGCGATGCCAACGGACAACTGTATTACGGTGAATATTTCTATTTTGGCAACGGCACCGCACAGGATTTTGCCGAGGCCTTCAAGTGGTTCACCCTTTCCGCCAAGGGCGGCTGTGCCCACGGTCAGTATCTTCTCGGTGAGTGCTATAAGTATGGGCAGGGCACCGCAAAGGATCTTGCCGCCGCTGTCAAGTGGTACGAGGCCGCCGACAAGCAGGGGAGTAGCTGTGCCCAGCACGCCCTCGGTTGTCTGTATCGCGAGGGCTCCGGCGTGAAACAGGATGCGGCCAAGGCCGTGGAGCTCTTCCGCCGCTCGGCCAACGGCGGGCGCTCCTTTGCCATGTACGATCTTGCCGAATGCTGTCGCAAGGGAGAGGGCACTGCCGTGAACAAGGCGGAGGCCCTGCGCTGGTATCAAAAGGCCGCAGAGGTGGGCGATGCCTGGATGAAATGCAGATTGGCTGAGATCTATCGCGGCGGTCATTGCGATAAAAAGGATGAGGCGGCGGCGCGCAAGTGGTATCACGCCGCTGCCGATGGGGGCAACACCTGGTCTCTGGTCATGCTGGGCGATTGCTATCGCGACGGCATCGGCGGCAATAAGGATGAAGCAGAGGCGTTCAAATGGTATAAAAAGGCCGCCGACGCAGGCGAGGCCTGGGGGCAATTCCATACGGCAAATCGCCTGTTTGAGGGGCTTGGATGCGAAAAGAACGCGGCCGAAGGCTTGCGCTATATGCTCCTTGCGGGTGAGCAGGGCAACGAGTGGGCCGCCGATCAGCTGCGCTGGCGCTATCAGTGTGGCAAGGACATTGAGAAAAATGATGCCGAGGCCTTCAAGTGGGCAAAAAAGCGCATGGAGATCAAGCGTGACGGTTGGGGACTCTGTGTCATGGGCGATTATTATGCCAACGGCTGGGGTACCCAAAAGGACGAGGCCAAGGCGCTGGAGCTGTATCGGGCGGCCGCAGAGTTGGGCTATGCCAATGCCCAGTATAACGTGGGCGATTATTACCTCCACGGCAAGGGCGGCTTGCCCGTGGATAAGCTCAAGGCCATCGAATGGCTGATGAAGGCCGCCGCCAACGGTCAAAATCACGCCGCCGAGATCCTGAACAGCCTGCAATAAAAGGCAAATACCGCACCGAGGTCGGGTAACACCGCCAAAGCAAAGGGATCCCTTCCATAAAGCAGTTTTACCTATCGAGAAAACAAAAGGAGTACGGACGAGTTGTTCGTACTCCTTTTCATACGTCCTTGTCTGCAAGGTATAGGTGTTATACTTTTTATTTTTCGGGCGATAACAGGTGAAGTTTTCGCTTAACGCGAAAGTGAAGTTCGTGCTACCGCACGAGTGAAGTTAAGTTTGCCCTCTTCGCCGTAGGCGAAACTTCACTGTCCAAAGGACAACTTCACTTACGCAGTAAACTTCACTTGCCCATTAGGGCAAACTTAGTTGGCGCACCTGCTTTATCGCAGGTGCACCAATGGATGCCCCTTTGCTTTGGCGGTAAATGGGGAAAAAGGTCAAATACCAAGATAAAGTGACAAAAGGTCAGCTTTTATCCATTTTTTCTGCGCAATCGGAACAGCGTCCGAGTGGGTCTAAAGATAATGGCTTAAAAACACTCTTAAGCTCTGCCTGAATGGCTCTGTGTTCAAAATCGGAAACCTTCTTTGCGTTATCATACACAAATCCATCATCGTCAATGGTCGGGTTATATCCTTGGGCTCCGCAAAGGACACAGGTGTTAATGAATCTTTTGGCGGATGGATTCCACTTTTCTATGTAGAGAGACCTTCCGCGTTTTGTTATTTTGCTATGTGACATAAAATCTCACAATTTTTAACGATCATAATATATTATAGCACACCTTGACAAAAAATCAAGGCAGAGGCTTGGATAAACCAAAATTCTTCTTTTGTTGGCAGAGGAGGTGGATGCATTGTCGCCATGCGGCGATGCGCTGGGCGGCTTTGTGATCACCGAGACCTCGCCCGAGGGTGGTGCTTACTTTGACCCGAACACCCGCGTGGTGACCATCGGTGCCGACACCTTGAAAAGCGGCAACACATGGCAGGAGGGGTTGGATCAGTCCGCGCTGAACGGGAGCAAGGTTGGTGAGATCGTGGAGGGCGTAGCCCAGGGCGTGGGGCAGATGCTGCCTGCGGTGGCGGTGAGCTTTATCCCCGGTGTCGGACAAGCCGCCTCGCTCGGCACGATTATGGCATCGGCTGCGGGAACGGGCACGGAGGAGGCCTTCGGTGAGGGTGCATCCTATGGCAAGGGCCTTGCTTACGGCGCCGCCAGCGGTGCTGTCGAGGGTGCGACCGAGAAGCTGACGGGCGGCATGGGTAAGCTGTTTGGCGGCGGCGTTCTGGACAACGTGCTGGGTGACGTGGCCAAGGTCGGCGTGAAGCGCGTGGCCAAGGAGGCTGTGGGCGAGGGCGTGGAGGAAATGATCTCG
>JAFTNU010000035.1 GCA_017451735.1 Clostridia bacterium | reverse complement strand
TTATGGAGCGCACCGCTACTTTATCCATATTCTCATTTTGTCAGGATCAGGTCGGTCAGGATGCTGAACGAGACCATGGGGTAGGCGGTCTCGGTTACAAACTTGCCCTTTTTGTTGATAACACGAAATACCATATTGCCCGTTGCCTGATCAAGGAAGGCAAGGATCCCATAACCGTCCTCGGTAAAATGGGTGATAAACAGGCACTCGGTATCGGGGCGGTACACTTCCTCCCCCTGCTTGTCCACATAAACAAGCCCTTCTGCGTCCTTGACTGCGGCAATCCCGTTACGGAAGGTCCCGGCAGCCGTATAGGTGGGCTCGATCACATATTTGCCGTAATAGTCGATGTATCCCCAAAGACCCGTTTCCGCATCGGGGCATACGGCGGCACAGCTACCATCGGCGGCAAAGGGATAGGCCATATCAAAGCGTTCCTCGATCACATAGGAAAAGCTTGCATCGATATATCCGTACTTTCCGTCCTTTTTGACCACTGCCAGGCCGTTATCCCCAAAAGAGGAGGCCGCCTCAAACACGGGCTGAATGGCATAAACCCCCATACGGTCGATATAGCCGTAGGCCCCATCCTTCTCAACCAGCGCAAGACCGTTTGATGCAAAGGGATAAAGCGCATCAAATTGGGGATTGATCACGTATTCGCCGTTTTTATCGATCAGCCCCCACTTGCCAAAGGCATAAATGGCGGCATAGCCCGACGCGCCGAAGCTTTCGGCATCATCGTACTGAGGAGCAATCACATACACGCCCTTGCGATTGATATAACCGTATTTGTCACCGATCCCCACCAAGGCCAGACCGTTTTTGGCAAAGGTGCAAGCACTGTCAAACTGGGGATTGATGACCAATGCGCCCTTTTCGTCGATATATCCCCACGAGCCGTTGGCCTTAACGGGCGCATAGTCGTTCTCGCCAAAATTCTGTGCGTCCTCGTAAACAGGCTCGATCACGAAATCACCGTTTTTATTGATAAAGCCCCATTGTCCGAGATAGCAGACGGCGGCAAGACCGTTGTCACCAAAATCCGTGACCTCATCGAATTTGGCCGTGATGACCTCGTCGCCGTCACGATTGATATACCCCCACAGAGGATCGTTTTCACCGTCACTGACCATAACAGGGGTCAATCCTGCGTGGAACAGCTCCACCGTAGGTGCGACCTCGGTAGCGGGATCGGCGGTAAACATAATCACCACCATACTCACAAAGCCCACCAGAATCAGCAGCGGGATCATGAAAAGGAAGTGCCCGGCACTCAACTTTCGTTTCCGCTTGGGCGGCGCATAAGAAGATGCGGTGACGATCCCCCCCAAGGGTTGCTTTGGCTTGGGGTCCCGAAGCATGTTGTCCTCGCACAGTTCAATGCCGCAGTTGGGACAGTAGGTCACGCCCTCAGGCAGTTGAACGCCGCAAAGTGCACAGTACATTTCACCCATCTCCTTCCTTTATCGGTATAGTCATTTCAGTATAGCACGAATTCCGTTATTTGTCAACGAAAATCAGATATGATCGAAATCCTCCAGTACCAATTGCGGATTGTTGTCGATGGCCCATTTGATGCTCCACTGCCCCGTAAAGAGCAAATAATACTTGCCGAACACATCCTTGACCACCTTAGTGTCGGAGGCAAGGTTCAGAGTGGCAATATTGATCTCCTCGTTGGCGATCCGCTGAATAAACTGGAAGGGCAAAGGGTTATGCAGATACTTAACACCGTACTCCGACTCCATGCGGAACTTCAGCACGTCGTACTGCAGCACACCGATGACTCCCACCACCACACGCTCAAAGCCGCCGTCGGGCTCGAAAAAGATACGGATGGCGCCCTCCTTGGCGATCTGATCCATGCCCTTGGCAAACTGCTTGCGCTTCATGGAGTCGATCTGCTCCACCATGGCAAAATGCTCGGGAGCAAAGGTGGGAATGCCCGCAAAGGTGACCTTTTTGCCCTTGGTGCAGACCGTGTCACCGATATTGAAGATACCGGGGTCGAACACGCCGATGATATCACCGGCGAACGCCTCCTCCACGCCCTCCCGCTCCTGTGCCATCATCTGCTGAGGCTGAGAGAGCTTGATGGGGCGCTTACCCTGGATATGGAAATACTCCTGACCGCGCTCGAATTTGCCCGACACGATACGCAAAAACGCGATGCGGTCCCGATGCGCCTTGTTCATGTTGGCCTGGATCTTGAACACGAAGGCAGAAAAATCCTCGTCAAAGGGGCTGACCGTGTCCTCTCCCGAGGCGCGGGACAAGGGGACGGAGGTCATCTCCAGAAAGCCCTCCAGAAAATCCTCCACGCCGAAGTTGTTCAGCGCCGAGCCAAAGTACACAGGGCTGAGCTTGCCGCGGGAGATGGCGTCGGTATCAAAATCAAAGCTGGCACCGTCCAACAGCTCCACCTGCTCGCACAGCTCCTCGCGGAGGTTCTCTCCGATCAGCGCATCCAGCTTGTCGGTATCGGTGATATCGCAGGCGATGGTATTCAGGCGGTTGCGCCCGCCGTGGAAATTATCAAAGGTATGGATCGCCTTGGCGCGGCGGTCGTAAACGCCCTTAAAGGTCACACCGCAGCTGATGGGCCAGTTCATGGGGTAGGTGCCGATACCGAACTCCCGCTCCAACTCATCCAGAAGGTCAAAGGGGTCACGGGCCTCTCTGTCCATCTTGTTGATGAAGGTAAAGATCGGGATCCCCCGCTTGGCGCAAACGTGAAAGAGCTTGCGGGTCTGGGGCTCGATGCCCTTTGCCGCGTCGATGACCATAACGGCGCTGTCCGCCGCCATCAGTGTGCGGTAGGTGTCCTCCGAGAAATCCTGGTGCCCTGGGGTATCCAGAATATTAATGCAATAGTCATTATAGCGGAACTGCATCACCGAGGAGGTGACCGAAATGCCGCGCTGCTTTTCCAGCTCCATCCAGTCCGAGACCGCATGCTTGTCGCTCTGCTTGCCCTTAACCGAGCCAGCCGATTGAATGGCGCCGCCGTACAGCAGCAGCTTTTCGGTGAGTGTGGTCTTACCCGCGTCGGGGTGCGAAATGATGGCGAAGGTTCGCCGCCGCTCTATTTCCCGTCTTGTTCTTTCGTCCATGTTCGTTTCCTTTACCTATAAGCAATACTCTAACCGATATATTATACCGCATTCGGAGCAAGTTTTCAAGGGGGTGCAAAAAATTGTTTGCGGCTCTCCTGCAGCCCCCGCTTGGTGGGCTCTCGCGCGATCCCCTGCGGGCTTGTGCAAACATAGCGGCTGCGCACCCACTCGGTAGGGGCGGGGCTTGCTCCGCCCGTCCCATTGTTGGTCGCAGATGACGGACCGTCCGGGAGGTCGGTCCCTACAGGTTTGTGCGCTATTCCATTGTAGGGGGCGACGTCCTCGGCGCCCCGTTCGTTGATTGCAAGGTTTGCACAAACAATGCGGTTATGCCAGCCTTCCCCAGCGGGGAAGGTGGCAGGCGAAGCCTGACGGATGAGGAGGACTCCTTTTGTGCTGTACTAACCGGCTCTCCTCATCCACCACCTACGGCGGTCCCCCATAGAGTTTTCGCAAGAAAACTCCGGTTGCTCGCCAAAGGCGAGCTCATCCCCCGCTAGGGAAGGCTTGGACGCGGGGGTTGGTACGAACATAGTGCACAGCCGCAAACATCTTTGCGGCGCGGAGACCTCATCCGTCGCGCTGTAGCGCGACACCTTCTCCCAAGGAGAAGGCTTGGACGCGGGTTAGTGCGAACATAGTGCGCAGCCACAAGGTGAATCGCGAATGCGGGAGGGCACCCCAAGGTCGTGGATAACCACCTCCCCTACAAAGAAAATGCGGTCACCCCCGGCTACAGGTCATCCTGAGCGCAGTGGAGAGATATCATAAAATGGCTACGCTTTGCAGTTACAATCTCCACGGAGTCGAATTTTTGTTGGCGGGGTAGCCAAGCCAAAACGCGAACGAAGCGAGCGGGATCTTGTAACGATAACCAATAGCTCCTTTGAGCAAATGTTACTCTCAAAAAGGCCAAATTTGTTTGGCGTTTTTGAGAGTTCGACTACACGCGACTCTTGCAAAAAATTATAATAGGTCACACGTTTTATGTTACACATTTTAACATATATTTGAAAACGCTTATCGGTTATAATAAATTGCAAAGCAACGAAAAAGGAGACATTTATGGAAAATCTGGTCATATCAAAAAAGTCCTTACAAGGGCATCAAATACTTACTATCCGTATCAGTCATGAGGCAGTAAATGAATTAGACGAAATCGCTGCAGTTTCCAACCGCTCGCGCAACGAGATCATCAACATCCTGCTGGATTTTGCCATCAAGCACGCGGAGATCAAATAACCCCCTGACCAAAGGTTTTCGGGAGGAAAAGTGAATTTGCCTTCGCATAGCGAAGGCAAAGAGAAAGGGAGCCCCTTTTGCAAAAGGGGCTCCCTTTCTCTTTCGTCTGCTCTATCCGAAACAGACTTACTTATTCTGCAGATACTCGTCCATAGCGGCGGCGGCAGTCTTGCCGGCACCCATGGCGAGAATAACGGTTGCGGCACCGGTCACGGCGTCACCGCCCGCATAGATGCCCTTGCGGGAGGTCAGACCGTTCTCGTCGGCGATGATACCGCCCCACTTCTCGGTCTCCAGCCCCTCGGTGGTGGACTTGATCAGCGGGTTGGGCGAGGTACCCAGCGCCATGATGACGCAATCCACATCCAACGTGAATTCGCTGTCTGCCTTCTCCACGGGACGGCGACGGCCCGATGCATCGGGCTCGCCCAGCTCCATCTCCACGCACTTCATGCCGGTGACGAAACCGTTCATGGGATCGCGGCGATCCTCGGGGTTGTTGTAGCCCAGGATCTCGGTGGGATTGGTGAGGGTCTTGAAGATGATCCCCTCCTCCATGGCGTGCTCCACCTCCTCGTGACGGGCGGGAAGCTCCTCCATGCCACGGCGGTAAACGATGTAGACCTCGGCACCCAGACGCTTTGCGCAGCGGGCGGCATCCATGGCGACGTTACCGCCGCCGACCACAGCCACGCGCTTAGCGTGCTGGATGGGGGTATCGCTGCCCTCGCGGTAAGCCTTCATCAAATTGATACGGGTCAGGAACTCATTGGCGGAATAAACGCCCTTGAGGTTCTCGCCGGGGATGCGCATGAACTTGGGCAGACCGGCACCGGAGCCGATGAATACGGACTCAAAGCCGTACTCCTCCATGAGCTCGTCGATGGAGATGGTCTTGCCGACCACGGTGTTGGTCTCGACCTTCACGCCCAGCGCCTTCAAGCCCTCGATCTCCTTTTGCACGATCGCCTTGGGGAGACGGAACTCGGGAATACCGTAAACCAGCACACCGCCGGCCAGGTGCAGTGCCTCGAACACAGTGACGTCATAGCCCTTCTTGGCAAGGTCACCCGCACAGGTCAGACCCGAGGGGCCCGAGCCGATGACAGCCACCTTGTGGCCGTTGGAGGCAGGCACCTTAACGGCACTCAGATCGGCATTGGCGTTGTGCCAGTCGGCAACGAAGCGCTCCAGACGGCCGATGGCGACTGCCTCGCCCTTGATACCGCGCACGCACTTGCCCTCGCACTGATTCTCCTGGGGACAAACACGGCCACAGACGGCGGGCAGGCTGGAGGATTCGGAAATGATGTCGTATGCACCCGCAAAGTCACCCTCGGCGACCTTTGCGATAAAGGCGGGGATGTAGATCTTAACGGGACAACCGCCCACGCAGGGCTTGTTCTTGCAGTTCAGGCAGCGCTTTGCCTCGTCGATGGCCTGCTCCTCGGTGTAGCCGAGCGCCACCTCGTTGAAGTTCGTGCTGCGGACCTTGGGATCCTGCACGGGCATTTCGTTTCTCTTGGGATTCATATTTGCCATTTTACTTTACCTCTTTCGCAAACAGATTGCAGGTCTCTTCGTGCTTGTGACGCTCGAAATCGCGGTACATGGTGCCGCGGGCCATGGCCTCGTCAAAATCGATCAGCGCACCGTCAAACTCGGGGCCGTCCACGCAGGCAAACACGGTCTTGCCGCCCACGGTCAGACGACAGCCCCCGCACATGCCGGTACCGTCGATCATAATGGGGTTCATGGAGGCGACGCACTTGACATTATGCTTCACGGCAACGCCGCAGACAAACTTCATCATGATCAGGGGGCCGATGGTAATGACCTCGTCATACTGCTCGCCCGACTCGATCAGCTTTGTCAGAGCGTCGGTAACCAGACCCTTCTCACCCCAGGAGCCATCGTCGCTCATCTTGAACACCTTGGAGCTGTTCTCCTCGAAATCTTTTTCGAGAATGACCAGATCCTTGTTGCGGAAGCCAACGATGGAATGGACCTCACAGCCAAGCTGGTGAAGCTTCTTGGCTACGGGGAATGCGATGGCACAGCCCACGCCGCCGCCCACCACAGCGACCTTCTTCAAGCCGTCGGTATGGGTCTTTTTACCAAGAGGGCCTACAAAATCCTGCAGGCAATCGCCCTCCTTCATATGGTTCAGCTTCTCGGTGGTGCCGCCTACGACCTGGAAAATGATGGTGACGGTGCCCTTCTCACGGTCAAAGTCGGCAATGGTCAGGGGAATGCGCTCACCCTCTGCATCGGTGCGCAGAATGATGAACTGACCGGGCTCGGCCTTCCGTGCGCAGTTGGGGGCGGAGATCACCATCCGCGTGACGGTGGGATTCAGTTCTTCTCTTTTGACGATTTCAAACATATTCTACCTTCTTTCAAAAGAGGGCTGTTGCCAATGCAACAGCCCCTTTATGGATTTGGATTTTCCTCGAAAGGGTTGTAACACCTTTCTATTGTATCATATTTTCATTTCTATGGCAAGAGGTTTTTGCAAGAAAGTCGGATTTTGACGGAATAAACAGTATTTTTATTCATCAAATTGCAACTTTAGTCAAAGTGCAGACCACCTGCTTGTCAAACCGCCTTCTTTTTACGCAGAAGGAACCAAGCCACCATGGCAATATCGCCTGCCAGGGCTACGCCCGCAACACTCATAGCCACATAGGTCACGGTGCTCGTGCCATCCTTGCCGTCAACACCGTCCTTACCATCGGCACCGTCGGCACCGTTTGCACCATTCAGACCGGCGGCTCCCTGCAGACCCACCGCATGAATGCCGGTGTCGGTCTCGCCGAACCACCAGTTGCCGTTGGTGCCCACATGGGGTGTGATACCGTCCTCGCCTGTAGCCTTATGGTCGGTGACTTCTCCGTTGATAACCCAATAACCGTCACTGTTGACGGTAATGGTAGGTGCAACACCGTCCTCGCCTATAGCCTTATAGGAGGTAGCTTCACCGTTGATGACCCAATAGCCGTCACTGTTGACAGTAATGGTAGGTGCAACACCGTCTTCGCCTGTAGCCTTATAGGTAGTGGCCTCACCGTTGATGACCCAATAACCGTCATCGTTAATACTAACCGTGGGGGAGTTGCCATTTTTACCGTCGGCACCGTTGGTCACGGTGATCATTTGCGTGGTACCGTTGGTATAGGTGATGCGATAGGTATCCACAAGCTCCTCGGTGGAGACCTTTTCGATTGAAACGATGCCGTTCCCCTCGTCGCTGATCAGATCAAAGGTGAACTGATTGGTTGCCTTATAATACTGATCGCGCACGGTAGAATAATACTCTACCTGTACCTCCTTGCCGTCCTCTGAGAAGTAGAACATGGCAACCATGCCCGTTCCGGCACCCTCCGAGCTCAGATAGGCGCTATCCATCCCCTGCGGGTCGATCAAAAATTGGGTCACGGTATTGCCGTGTACGCCCTTGGTCTGCGTCATAATGATGTCATCCTCGGGGTCATGACCCGAAAGCACCAAAAAGATGTTACGGTACTGCGAAATGAATTCATCCCACATATCGTCGCCGTTGTTGTTATTTTTGTCGGCCTTTGTGGGGGGCACAACGTCGCCGGCATCCAGCGTTGTACCGTCGCGGAACAGGTAGGCGTGAGTGGTGATGATCACGCGGCTGTCGGGGTTGGACTCGATGATCCCACCCGCCCAGGCCAGCACATCGTCCTGCGCGCCGTAGTCCAGCGTAAAGATGAGATATTCGGTCTCGCACACCACGATCTTGCGCCAGGTGTTTTCCAGCATGCCGTCCTGGTAATAGCCGCCTATGGAGTCCAGATACGCTTGATGGTCGCCAAAGGTGGCGTTGAACGAGGAGCTGTCGTCGTGATTGCCGCGGACAAGGGAGTATTCCACCACCCCATCCAGCTTGGTGATCTGCTCATATGCCAGCTCCCACTCCGCCGCAGAGACATCGGCACTGCTTGAAATTCTGGTGTCCACAATGTCACCAAGCCCCAATACGTACTGAATATTTTTGGATTTCTGGTTTTTAACGATCCAATCGTAAAGCTGTGCCAGATTGTCTGTGCCTTTAGCGGCATCATTCTTGGTCATCTTTTGGGTGTCTCCGACCACGGCAAAGGAATAAGCATAATCCTTGACGGTATGGTCGTTGAACCAGCGCACATGCATATCACAGCCGGCAGGACCTTGATCCTCGACCATTTCGGCAACGGCATCGGCGTCGCGCATATCGTAGTAGGAGATCAGACCGTCGGCGGCGGTATCCACAGCCGTCATATCTGCCGCAACCTCATCGGCGGTACGCACATCGCTCCAGATGGCGATCTCCTTGATACGGCCCATAAAGTCATCTTTCGCATTGGAGGTACGCAGATCGCCGCCAATGCAGAAGGGCTGACCGATGGCAACATCACCAATGGCGTAGTCCATGGTCAGAGTCTGCTTCGCCTCGCCGTTGACATAGCAGGTAAAGGTAGTGCCGTCACCCACGATGGCAAGATGCACCCATTCGCTGGTGCGCATGTCCACCTTATCGAACACGCAGTTTGCGCGCTTACCATTGTCATAGCTATAATACAAACGGGGATTGCCGTTGGTCGTGATCTCAAAGCTGATGCAATCAAGGTCACCGTTCACATAGTTGCTCCAGATCACGCCGCTACGCTCCCCCTCGTTGAGTGCGGTGGGCACGTAGACCCATGCCTCAAAGGTCAGGGGCTTTTCCTCCAGTAGCCCGGGGGTGTAAAAGGCATCCTCAAACGCAAGGCCCACGCCTGCGTCAAAGAGCAGGTGGTTTTCGTTGCTCGAGAGATCCGCACAGCCCATAGCGTTGGTTGCCGTCAGATCGTAGGCCGCAAGCAGTGCGGCATCCGTCGTATCGACTGCGGTAATATCCGCGGCGGCCGCATCGGCCTTGATCTCCTCCTCGGTGCGCATATCGCTATACAGTGCCACCGATTTGATGGTCCCCTTGAAATACTGAGGGCTATTGTTTCTGGGGTCGGTACCGACGCACAGGGCGCGGCTCAGACAAGCGGAGGTCAGCACGGAATAGTCCACATTTTCCACCGTCTGCGAGCTCGTTACCGCTGTCCCGTCCACGGTCTTGGTCATGTAACAGGTTGCTTTGCTACCGGCGATGTCCAGTACCACCGCCACATGGGCATACCCCTCGTCGGTACGCACATCCAGCTCTCCAAACTGGATATCAATTCGCTGTGCCTTCTTGCTGTTATCCGGGTTAAAGATCAGACGAGGTACAAGAATCGTTTCATCGTTATCATTTGTGAAATCCTTAATTTCAAAGCTGAAGGATGCATCATCCCAATCGATCCAGTTGCCCACGATCACCCCTGCACGCTCTTCGTAAGTCGTGGGTATGGCGATCTCAGCCTCGATGGTCAGCACCTGCTCGGTTAGCGCCTCGGACATGGTCCAAAGATCTTTACCGTAGGTCATGCCCTCGGCAGTAGTCGCTGCGTCAATACCCAATGTCAGCGCCGAGGCGGTGCCGATCAGCATCATCACGGCCAAGAGCAGACTGCAGATCCGTTTTCCTGTTTTTCTCATCATCATTCCTTCCCTTCCGTCACTGACTTATCACATCTGTGACAAATTCATTTTATCACACCACTCTTGACATTATCTGTCAAATGACATATAATTACTGACAGAATATGCTATTTAGCCAGGCGGAAATAATGCGAACTCGCCTGTAAGCGAGATTTTTCGGTGCTTTTCACGCTGTTCACGCTTGAAAAGTCCACACTTTCCTGCGCGTGTCCAACATCAAAATCACTCAAAAAATCTTCGCTTACAGGTTCCT
>JAFTNU010000034.1 GCA_017451735.1 Clostridia bacterium | reverse complement strand
TCGTACTTGGTGCAGTCCCAAGGATTGCCCTTCCAGTCGATGGCATTGCCGGGCTTGGGAGGAGTATCGTTGAGGCCGTCCCACCAAACAGTGTTGTTCTTGGTGTCGTGAACAACATTGGTGAAGATGGTATCACGCAGGCAGGTGTGCAATGCGTTGGGGTTGGACTTCTCGTTGGTACCGGGAGCAACACCGAAGAAGCCGTTCTCGGGGTTGACAGCGTACAGACGGCCGTCCTCCTTGTTTACACGGAGCCAAGCAATATCGTCGCCGACACACTCGACCTCATATCCCTGCTTCTTGTAAACTTCGGGCGGGATCAGCATAGCGAGGTTGGTCTTACCGCAAGCGGAGGGGAATGCGGCAGTGACATACTTCTTTTCGCCATTGGGGTACTTCACGCCCAGAATGAGCATGTGCTCGGCCATCCAACCCTCTTTGCGGCCCAAATAGGATGCAATGCGCAGAGCAAAGCACTTTTTGCCAAGGAGCACGTTTCCGCCGTAACCGGAGTTGACGGACATGATCTCGTTGGTCTGGGGGAAGTGGGTGATATAGCGATTTTCTTCATCAAGATCGGCGCGGGCATGCAGACCCTTGATGTAGTCTGCGCTGTCGCCCAGAGCCTCAAGTACGTTGGTGCCGACACGGGTCATGATGAGCATGTTCAGAACAACGTAGATAGAGTCGGTCAGCTCGATGCCGTACTTGGCAAAGTCAGAACCGACAACGCCCATGGAGTAGGGAATCACATACATGGTACGACCCTTCATGGAGCCCTTGTAGAGCTTGAAGAGCTTTTCCTTCATTTCGGCAGGAGCCATCCAGTTGTTGATGTTACCTGCTTCCTCTTTGGTCTCAGTGCAGATAAAGGTTCTGTTTTCAACACGTGCAACGTCGTTGATGGCGGTGCGGTGCAGATAGCAGTTGGGCAGCAGATCCTGATTCAGCTTGATGATCTCACCGGTAGAGCAAGCCTCGGCACGAAGAGCCTCTGCCTGTTCCTCGGAGCCATCGATCCAGACGATCTTGTCGGGCTGAGTCATGGCTGCCATTTCGTCGATCCAGGACAAAACGTACTTGTTGTTGGTCATAGTTTCCATCTCCTATAAAATTTGGGATCGTTGAGGTCAGTTTACACTCACCCCTGCACGATCGTTTCCCAGTATGATTTTACTACACTTTTGCAAGTTTTTCAACAGGAACTTTCAAAGGTTACAATTTGTTAACAATTATGCAGTGTTTTTTGCGCGTTTTCATTCATATAAATTTATTTTTGAATATTTTTGACTTGCCAACAGCGGATAATCGGAATTTGGCTTTGTTGCGAACGTCTTTACGCCTGAATTTTTCGGCAGAAATTCTGTCATGTGGATTTCTCTGTCAATCGGCTCACGGCGTCGCAAGTTTTTTTTTGGTGCAGAATATTCTTTGAAAAAATTCTTTTTCGATGATCTCCGCTTGAATTTTTTTTCTTTTTATTTGACATATTTGGCAAAAAAGAACCGATCAGCCATCGGGCATCGCTTTTACCGAATCCGCCGGTCAGATAGAGCAATGCAAAATAAAGCAATGCCGTGATGGTGATGTGCAGGGTAAGACCCCAACCGGTTCCTGTGGTTCCCACCGGAAAAAAAGTAAAGAAAAGACGCGAAAGAGAAGTGGCTCCCACCACCGACAGAAGGGGGCGCACCACAAGATAAAGTAATCGGGGACGAAATCCGCTGATGTGCAGTAATCGAGTCACGCTCAGCGCGGCGTTGAGGATCTCGCTGATATAGATCGTCAGAAGATAGCCGTTAATACCCATGCGAGGAACAAAGATCGCCACGCAGATCACCGAAACAAGGGCATCGATGATATTCACATTCATGGAATAAACTTGTTGCCCAAGTCCTTTGAGCATGGCATCGGTAGCGGTATCCAGATACATAATGGGGACCAGCGGCGCCAGGGCGCGGATGAAATGGGAGACCTCGGCGTTATCGTAAAGGACGCCTCCGAGCTCGCTCGAAAGAAATAACATTACCCCACTCACTCCGATGGAAAAGAGCAGAGTCATCTGATAGACTCGCCCCGCAATATAGCGGATCTCGATCTTGTTTCCAATGGATTGCTGCTCGGTCATTTCAGGGATGAGAAGTGAAGCGAACGAGGATAAGATCGCTGCGGGATACAGCACCACCGGCAGGGCCATGCTATGCAGTGAGCCGTAAGCGGCCAATGCGGCCGAATTGCCCGCTCCATAGGCCGTAAGTCCACGTGGGATTAAAATATGTTCTATTGCAAGTAAACCTGAGCGCATATATGCACTAATCGCAACCGGCATAGCGATGGCGGCTACCGGAATCCTTTTGCCGTCGTATTCTGCCTTTTTGCATGAGTCCGCATGGCGGAAATGCCGCTTGTCGGCAAGATACAGCACTATGTTTAAAAGGAGTGAAAGGCTTTCCGAAACGGCTCCTCCCATGAGTATGGCGAGCATGGAGCCTTCCACGGTTTTGGGAGCGACCACCACCAGTAAATAACCCGTGAAAGAGATCTTGACCGCCTGCTCCACCACCTGCGCCATGGCATTTTTCCAAGCTCTGCGCACAGCGGTGAAATATCCGTTTAAAACAGAGGTCAGTGCAATGGGCAATAGTGTGAAGGCAAGCATTTGCAAGGCCCTTACGGTACGTACCTCCCGCAATAGCAATTCACCGATCGGGCGAGCAAACAAAAAGAGCAGGATCGTGGCAAGAGTACCGAAAAAGGCGGCGTAGGAAAGACAGGCAAAAAGACAGCGCTTGTTTTCTGCGCCTCCCGAGCGTTCCAGTCGTTCCGCAACCGTGCGTACCGTGGCAAGATGAATGCCCGAGGTTGCAAAGGTCGTGGCGAAGCCGTACACACCCGAAACAAGGGAAAGAAGACCCATAGCTTCTGCTCCCACACGGTTGGAAACATAAACATTAAACCCGACCGAGACCGTGCGCATGAGCAACGTCACGGCAGTCAGGAGCAGTGCATTGTACAAATATTGACGTTTTGTTTTCATAACTTCACCTCAAAATTTATTTTATTCGGGTTTGTCCGTAATTAGCACTTCGATTCTCTTTACAAAATTCTCAAAATATGCTATAATAGTGATGGCAAAGCTTCGCACCCGTTTGGGGCGGAAAAATTTGAAAGGAGAACTTCCATGGCAGAAAAACTGGCAATCACCATAGGACGTCAATTCGGCAGTGGCGGCCGAGATATCGGCATTCGCGTGGGAGAATTACTGGGCATCAAGGTGTATGACAAGGAATTGCTGACCCTTGCGGCCGAGAAGAAGGGGATCAGCCCTGATTATTTGCGTCGTGTGGATGAAAAGGCAGCAAGCAGTCTGCTTTATACACTTGCAATGGGGGCTTCGATCCACAGTGCCCGCCACCTGGGCGTTGATGTACCGATCAACGATCAGCTCTTTATCACCCAGACCGAGATCATCAAAGAAGCGGCCGAGGCCGACTCGGCGATCTTTATCGGCCGTTGCGCCGATTATATCCTGCGCAACCACCCCCATCGTCTTAGCTTCTTTATTTATTCGGATTTTGAGTCCCGTGTGCACCGCGTTATGCACCGCCATGAGCTGTCTCGGGGAGATGCGGAGGCCTTGATCAACAAAACAGATAAAAAACGTATCAACTACTATAATTTCTACACCGGCAAAAAATGGGGTAAATTTGAAAACTACCATATGTCCCTGGATAGCTCCTTACTGGGCGTGGAGGGAACAGCCCGGATGATTGCACAACTCGTCAATATATACGCTTCCGAGAGCGACGAAGACAGAATTATTTAACTTTCAGTACTTTCGGAATGTGGCTTTTTTGAAAATATAATATCCGACCGGTATGAATATTTCGCTTTTGGTCATAAACTGTGTGAAACCCTCTTGACAAGATGCAATGTGCGGATTATGATATATAGTGCAAAATTCAATACTGGAGGATTTACCCATGGCAATCTATGTCTGTGAACTCTGCGGATATGAGTACGATCCCAAAAACGGCGACCCCGAACACGGCATCGCTGAAGGAACCGAGTTTGAAGACCTGCCGGAAGACTTTGAGTGCCCCCTTTGCGGCGCTGCAAAAGAAGATTTTGAAAAAATGCGCGACGAGTCGGAGGACTGACAGCGAAAGAATAGAAGCAGGGAGCCACGGTGGCTCCCTGCTTCTATTCTTTTTTATCCCGACTTCTGTATACAATAATACATTAAAATATTCATAAACATATTGACTTTCGCGTGTGATATAGATATAATATATATTACTAATTTCACTCCGTTGCTCCGGGCAACCGAAAGGACTGTATGGCTATTAACAGACATGATGCGCGTGAGGCGGTTTTCGAGCTGCTGTTCGAGACCGAGTTCCGCACCGATGAACCGAAAGAAGAAATTTTTGCCATTTCCACCGAAAACCGCGAAATAGCGCCCGATCCTTACATTCGTGATACCTATTTCGGCGTTCACGCTCATATTGATGAGATCGATGCCCTTATCAACAAGCATTCCAACGGTTGGAAGACCACCCGCATCTCCAAGGTCTCTCGTTCGATCCTGCGTCTTTGCGTTTACGAAATGCTTTATTGCCGCGAGGACATTCCCGAAAGCGTTTCTCTCAACGAGGCTGTGGAGCTTTGCAAGAAGTTTGACGAGGAAAAGGCACGCCCTTTTGTCAACGGTGTGTTGAACAGTATTAAAAACGAGATTGTGGGAGTCGAAAATGCCTGAGCACTGCTATGTTGGCATAGATACCAGTAACTATACCACCTCGCTGGCCGTGGCTGATGATAGTGGCCGCGTGGTGACCAATCTCAAAATGCCCTTGCCCGTGAAAGACGGCGGCAGAGGCTTGCGCCAGAGCGACGCGGTCTTTGCTCATGTAAAAAATCTTCCCCGGCTTATGCCCGAATTGGGCAGGGTCCTCATGGAATATAAGACATGTGCCATTGGGGTTTCCGTGCGTCCTCGCGATGCACAGGACTCCTATATGCCTTGCTTTCTGACAGGGGAAGCGGCGGCACGCTCCATGGCGGCGGCCCTCCATGTGCCGGTTTATTGCTTTTCTCATCAGAGCGGACATCTTATGGCAGCCCTGTATTCCTCCGGTGCCGCCGAAGCGCTCAAAGGGCAGACCTTCGGTGCTTTTCATGTGTCGGGAGGAACAACCGAAATGCTGCTTGTTCATCCTAACGGCACCGATTTTTCGGTGGAGCTTCTGGGTGGCAGTGCCGATTTGCACGCGGGACAAGCGATCGACCGTATCGGTGTTGCAATGGGGCTTTCCTTTCCGTGCGGTCCCGCTTTGGAAAAATTGGCATTGACTAATACCAAAAAGATCCCAAAGCCCCGTATCGCAGTACGGGAGGGAACCTGCAATCTTTCCGGCCTTGAAAATTTAGCGCTTGATCTTTACCGCAAGAGCGGTGATGCGTCTTTGACTGCGGCTTTCGTGTTGCGTTTCCTTTCTGAAACGCTTGCCGCAATGGCAGACTGGCTTCGAAAGACCCGCGGCGACTTGCCCATTCTGTTTTCCGGTGGAGTGATGAGTAATCGAATCATTGCAGGAGAGCTGACGCAACGCCTGGGCGAGGTCTTTTTTGCCGAGCCCGCCTTTTCCGCAGATAACGCGGCGGGTATCGCGCTTCTTTGTCATGCACGTGCCAAGGAAGCTTTGCAGTCCTCCCTTTGACAAGAGAGTATCGATCGCCATAAAGTGATATGGCAGTCAAAAAAAGAAAGGAGAAGTGCCATGCAACAGCAGGTTTTATCGGTCGGTCAACTGAACGAATACCTTAAAATGCTCATGGACAGCAATCAACTCCTTTCCGATGTGCTCATCCGCGGAGAGATATCCAATTTCACCAATCATTATAAAACGGGGCACTTTTATTTCTCCTTGAAGGATGAAAACGCCCTCATTCGCGCTGTTATGTTTCGTTCCTATGCCCAGCGGGTGGAGTTTATGCCCGAAAACGGCATGAAGGTCATCGTTCATGGCCGTGTTTCGGTTTTCCCGCGCGACGGCCAGTATCAGATCTATGTAGACGAGCTTTTGCCCGACGGTGTCGGTGCATTATATCTGGCGTATGAGCAATTGCGCCGCAAGCTGGAGGCTGAAGGGCTTTTTGATCCTGTTCGTAAGCGTCCCTTGCCCCCATATCCACAACGGATTGGGATTATCACCTCTCCCACAGGTGCCGCGGTGCGGGACATGATTCAGATTCTGGGGCGTCGCTTTCCTGTGGCAAGGGTCATTTTGTATCCTGCCCTGGTGCAGGGAACAGGCGCGCCCGAAAGTCTTGTGCGCGGACTTCATGCCTTTGCCGCCGCTATTCCCGTGGATCTTATCATTATCGGCCGCGGTGGCGGTTCTGCCGAGGATCTTTGGGCGTTTAACAACGAGTTGCTGGCCCGTGCCGTGGCGGCTTCACCTGTGCCGGTCATTTCCGCGGTGGGGCACGAGACCGATGTGACCATTTGCGATTTTGTTGCCGATCTGCGCGCTCCCACACCGTCAGCTGCGGCAGAGCTTGCCGTTCCCGATGTCGCCGAGCTCAAAGGACTGCTTTCGGGCATCGAGGAGCGGATGAGTGCGGCTTTTTCCACCTTGTTAACGACGGCACGCTCCCGTGTGGCGATGCTGTCAAATGCGGGTGTGTTGCGATCGCCCCGCCGCTATTTGGAGGATCGGGCTATGGCAGTGGCTTTTCTTGAAAAGCGACTGGAGCATGCCACTGCTACCGCAACCGAGCGAGCTCGCACCGATTTCGGTGCGCTGGCGGCAAAATTGGGGGCGCTGAACCCGCTTCATGTGCTTTCCCGAGGGTATGCCGCGGCGTTTGATGATAACGGTTCTCCCGTGACTCGTGCCGAAGGGCTATCGGCAGGGCAGAATTTGCATATCCGTTTTGCGGATCGAACAGCGGACACCGTGATAACGGGCGTTCGGGAAAGTGAGTGACCATGGCAAAAAAAGAAATTTCCTTTGAAAAGTCTCTGGAGGAGCTACAAAATATCGTGACCGCTCTTGAAGCCGGAAATGTAGGATTGGATGAATCCTTGGGCCTTTACGAGCGCGGCGTGGAATTGGTACGCCTTTGCAACAAACGCCTGGATGAGGCACAGCAACGGGTAGATGCTGTGCGTACCGCATCGGATGGCACCTTGACCACCGAACCCTTTGTGGGGGAGAGTGAGTCATGACCGTTGCCGAGCGCCTTGCCGCCAATGCGGCATTGGTAGATGAAGCACTTGATCGCTATACTGCCGAGGAGGATGCGGATTTCGCTACGGAATTGACGGCGGAGCGCTATAGCCTGCTATCCCGTGCCAAGCGCATTCGTCCCACTTTGGTGCTTGAATTTTGCCGTTTGTTCGGCGGTTGTGACCGGGCGGCCTTGCCTTTTGCCGCGGCAGTGGAGATGGTGCACACTTACTCTTTGATACACGATGATCTGCCTTGTATGGATAATGATGACTTGCGGCGCGGGCGTCCCACCTGTCACAAGGCCTTTGGGGAGGCAACCGCTCTGCTTGCCGGTGACGGATTGCTGACCCGAGCCTTCGGTGTGCTTGCCACGGCGCCTGTCTCTGACCGTGCTGTGCGTGATGCGGTGACCGTCCTTGCCCAAGGTGCGGGGAGCTTTGGCATGATCGGCGGCCAGGTCATGGATCTTGCCGGTGAGGGGAAGCATCTCTCTCTTGAATCGCTTCTCAAGCTTCACTCTAACAAAACCGGTGCACTCATTGCTCTTTCCGCGGAACTCGGTTGTATTGCCGCAGGGCTTTCCCGTGATGAGGAGGGGACCCTTGCCGCACGTCGCTATGCCGCAGGCATCGGACTTGCCTTCCAGATCGTGGATGATGTATTGGATGTGACCTCCGATGTTGCCACGTTGGGGAAGAATGTCGGCTCCGACGCACGGAGCGAAAAAACCACTTTTTTGACCTATTACAGTGTGGATGAGGCTATGGCCTATGCCGCTCGGGAAACCGAGAAAGCCAAATCGGCGCTGAGAGGAATAGAAGGGAACGAATACCTTCTGGCACTTGCCGACTATTTATTAAACAGAAAATATTGAGGTTTTTATGTTAGAACTGAAAAAACAGATGCTCGACCTGTTAACCAATCCGGTGCTGATCAGTGCCGTCTTTGCCTGGCTCCTGGCACAGTTCCTGAAAATTTTTACCTCCGCAAAATATCGCGATGGTATGTCCTTTCTGCGCTTTTTGTTCGGTAGCGGCGGAATGCCCAGCTCTCATTCGGCAGCCGTCTGCGCTACCTGCTTTTCCTGCGGGATTCTGTATGGATTCGATTCCGCTTTGTTTGCCGTTTCCGGCGTTCTGGCCGTGGTCGTGATGCGGGATGCCGCCGGCATCCGCCGCGAGGCCGGCAAGCAGGCTCAGGTCATCAATCAGATCTCGGAGGAATTAAATAAGAAAAAGAAAAAGCCTACCTTCGAAGAGTCTTTGAAGGTGTTTTTGGGGCATACCCCCTTGCAGGTGCTTTTCGGTGCAATGCTCGGCATTATGATGGCTTTTTTCTGCCAGTTCTGGCTTTTCCCCAGAATTTTTCCTGTCTGATATGAGGCTGGATGTCTATCTGACTGAGCAGGGAAAGGCTGAAAGCCGTGCCCGCGCCAAGCGCCTGATCGAATCGGGGGCCGTACTTCTTGACGGCATCGTGATCGACAGACCAGCTGCCGAGGTCAAGGGAACGCCCGAGATCACAGTGCGCGCGGAACGCTTTGTCGGTCGCGGCGGTGAGAAATTGGAGGCGGCATTGACCCTATTCGGCGTGGATCCCACGGGATTGCGCGCACTGGATATCGGTGCCTCTACCGGCGGATTCACCGATTGCCTGTTGCAAAACGGGGCCGCCCGGGTGGTAGCCCTGGATGCGGGATGCGGACAGCTTCACCCTCGGCTTCTGGCCGATCCTCGGGTGATCAATATTGAAAAATACAATGCCCGCGCCCTTTCCGCTGATGATGTAGGCGAGGCGGAGCTGGTGGTAATGGATGTTTCCTTCATTTCCCAGACTTACATTCTCCCGCGGATTCCTGCAGTACTTTCGAAGGGAGGCAGGGTCATCACATTGATCAAGCCTCAATTCGAAGCGGGACGCGGTGCACTGAATAAAAAGGGAATTGTCAAGTCTCCGCGCGACAGGCTTCTTGCCGTTAAACGGGTGTTAAGTGCCGCCGCAGAATGTGGTCTTACTTGTCGCGGCCTTGCCCCATCTCCTATCTTGGGCGGAGATGGTAACAAGGAATATTTGGCTTATTTTGGCTCGGGTGACGGCGTTGACTCCATCCCCGAGCATTCTATAGAAAAAACCGTTCTGGAAGGGGCGATCATGCGATGAATCCCATAAAAAAATTTGCGTTAATTACCAATTTTAATATTTATGACAAAGCGGGAGCCGCTATGAAAGTGGCGGAGGAGTTGCTTTCCTACGGCGTCGATGTTCTCATTCCGTCGGTCAATAAGGATCGCATCTTTCGGATGCATAAAAACCGTCGCGAATATACATATCTGCCCTTGGAGGAGGTTTATACTGCCGCCGACTGCATTGTGGTACTGGGCGGAGACGGTTCTATTCTGGATGCCGCTCGCCGCGCCGCCCCCTTGGGCAAGCCCTTGCTTGGTATCAACATGGGGCATTTAGGCTATATGGCTGAGCTGGAGACCAACGAGCTTTCACTGCTGAAAAAGGTGGTGGAAGGGGAGTATGAGATCGATGAGCGCTCAATGCTATCGGTCAGCGTCCACACCCAAACCGGCGGACTGAAGGCCGAATCCTTTGCGCTCAACGAAGCGGTGATTTCCAACGGCTCTGTGGCGCGTATCGTGGAGCTGGAGCTCTACGAAGGAGGGGAGCTTGTTTCCGCCTACCGTGCCGACGGTATGATTGTGGCTACCCCAACGGGCTCCACTGCTTATTCCATGTCAGCAGGAGGACCCATTGCCGATCCCAATTTGAACTGCCTGCTTGTGACTCCTGTTTGCCCCCATTCTCTTTCGGCTCGTCCGCTTCTGTTCCGGGACGATGCCAGGGTTGAGATCAAAAATACCTGTCAGAGAGAAAAAATGCTTTATCTTACGGTAGACGGTCGCATCAATTTCGAGATCTATCGGGGGGATATGGTACGGGTAACACGCTCCGATATGACCACCCGCCTGATCCGTTTGCGTCGAGGCGGTTTTTACAACAAGCTACAGCAAAAAATGAATTCCCATATATAAGAGGTAGGATATGAAGGCCAACAGACAAAAGAAAATACTGGAAATCGTCAATCGCTATAATATCGAGACCCAGGATGATCTTATTGACCGCTTGATGGTGGAGGGCTTTTCCGTTACGCAGGCCACCGTTTCCCGTGATATTCGGGAATTGCAGCTGACCAAGATCCTGACGGGTAAGGGAACATACCGTTATGTGGCTCCCAAAAAAGAGGATATGGTGGGCGGACTCAAGTTCAATGCTGCCTTGGTGGATTCCATCATTTCCGTGGAATTTGCCCAAAATATCGTGGTCATCAAAACCTATCCGGGTCTGGCCAATGCAGTGGCCGGCGGTATTGACAATCTGGCGATTGCCGAAGTGCTGGGTTGCGTGGCTGGAGATGATACCATTTTTGTTGCCACCCGTAACGAAAGCTCAGCCAAGAATTTCAGCGAACGCATCCATATCATGATGAGAGGATAAAGACCCATGTTAGATTCTCTGCATATTGAGAATATGGCGGTGATCTCCCGATTGGATGTAGACTTTTCGGATGGGCTATCGGTCATTACGGGCGAGACAGGCTCGGGCAAATCGGTTATGATTGATTCTCTCGCCTTTTTGCTCGGTGGCAAGCCTGCAAGAGAACTGGTGCGGACGGGGGAGGAGCAAGCTACCGTCAGCGGTGTTTTTACCGACGTGGGAAAGGATTGTCTTTCCTATTTGCGGGATATGGGGATTGACGGTGGAGATGAGCTTTTGTTGCAACGTACCCTGACCCTTGACGGCAAGGTGAAAAGCCGTTTGAACGGCCGTGTGATCCCGCAGTCCATGCTGCGTGAGCTGGCAGGATTTTTGGTCAGCATCCACGGTCAGAACGACAACCAGCTGCTCCTGCGCCGCGAGACCCAGGCAAGGCTACTGGATTCGGTCTCCGATTTCGGCGATGCCATTGAGCGCTACGGGCAGGTGTATACGGCTTTGCGCCGGGCAAAGGATGCCTTGGCTGCTTTGCACCGTGACGGTGCGGAAGCCAACCGCCTACGGGATATTCTGACCTTTCAGATCGGCGAAATCGATGCCGCGCATCTGAAAGCGGGGGAGGAAGAAGAGCTTCTTGCCCGCCGCACCAAGCTGCAAAATATTGAAAAGATCGCCAAACAGGCGGAATTCACCTATCACATTCTTTACGGCAGTGAAAAGGGGGCCGCTGCTCTTATTCTGGAGCGAGCGGCTCAATCCATGCACCAACTGGCCTCGGTCGTGCCCGGTGCTGCGGAGGCGGCTGAAAAGCTGATGAGTATGCGCTATGAGGTGGAGGATATTGCCAACACTGCCAGAGATATGGCCGAGGACGGTGAAGGGGATCCCACTGCGGCGTTGAACCGTGTGGAGGGGCGCCTTGATACGATTACCAAGTTGCGCCGTAAATACGGAGAGGATATCCCCGCGATTCTTTTGTTCCGTGAAGATGCCTCCAAAAAGCTGGCAACGCTGGAGCACTCGGACGAAGAAGAGGAACGCTTGCAAAAAGAGATTGCTTCTCTTGAAAAGAAAGTCAAAGCCCTTGCGGCCGATCTTCACGACGCCAGAAGCAAGGCGGCGCGGGAGTTAAGCAATAAGGTGCAGGAGGAGCTGGCGTTCCTTGATATGCCCTCGGTTCGCTTTGAGATCGCGGTCACCCCTACCGAAACTTTTGGTTCTACGGGCAATGATCATGTGGAGTTCTGTATCGCCACCAATCCCGGTGAGCCGTTGGCCCCTCTTTCCAAAATTGCATCGGGGGGAGAACTGGCTCGTATGATGCTGGCTCTTCGCAGTGTGCTTAACGATCGGGATGGCGTCAGAACCGCTGTGTTTGATGAGGTAGACACGGGTATTTCGGGCAAGACCGCCCGCAAGATCGGCATCAAGCTTGCCGAGATCGGCAAAAATACTCAGGTCCTTTGCATTACTCACTCGGCACAGATTGCCTCTCTTGCCACAGCTCACTATAAAATTGCCAAGCATGCGGAAAATGACCGTGCTTATACCACCGTTACCCCTTTGGATGAGGCGGGAAGGATCGGAGAGGTGGCACGCATCCTTGGCGGGCTTGCCGTGACCAAGACCCAATCCGATGCGGCGCGCGAGATGATTGAGGAGGGGAGAGCCTACCGATGAAAACCAAAACCAATGCCATGCGGCGATTGGATGCCGCAAAAATTCCTTACGAGGTCTTTGAATATCCGGTGGATGAAAACGATCTTTCCGGCAAACATATTGCCGACGAGATCGGTCTTCCCCATGAGATGGTATTCAAAACTTTGGTGGCCAAGGGCGATAAAACCGGTCCTGTGGTCTTTTGCATGCCTGTAGACCTGGAGATTGATTTGAAAAAAGCAGCACGGGTCACGGGAAACAAAAGGATCGAAATGATCCATGTCAAGGATCTGTTAGCTCTTACGGGCTATATCCGCGGCGGATGCTCGCCAATCGGCATGAAAAAGCAATTTCCCACTTATTTGCACGAAACGGCGGAGCGCTTTGAAAAGATCACTGTCAGCTCCGGTACCCGTGGAGCACAGCTTTTGCTTAAGGTCAGCGATCTTCTTGCCTTTGTGGGTGCGAAACTTGCCGATTTGTCGGAATAAATCGTCATCTGCCCTTGACAAACAGCAGTCGGGGGAGTAAAATAAACGTATTATATACTTTTAGGAGTGCTTATGAACAACCTGGAAAAAACAATGGACAAAATCGTAGCCCTTTGCAAGAACCGCGGTTTTATTTTCCCCGGTTCCGAGATTTACGGCGGCCTCGCCAACTCCTGGGACTACGGCCCTCTTGGCGTTGAGTTCAAGAACAATGTCAAAAAGGCATGGTGGAAAAAATTCGTGCAGGAGAGCCGTTATAACGTAGGGCTTGACAGTGCGATCATCATGAATCCCGAGGCATGGGTAGCTTCCGGTCACGTGGGCGGATTCTCCGATCCTTTGATGGATTGTAAGTCCTGCAAGGCCCGCCATCGCGCCGACAAGCTCATCGAGGAGTACGCTTTCGAGCATGGTACCAACGACAATCCCGCCGGTTGGACCTTTGATCAGATGTCCCAATATATCGCAGAAAAGGGCATTGTCTGTCCCGTTTGCGGTAAGGCTGATTTTACTGCCATCAAAAAATTCAACCTGATGTTCAAGACCTTTATCGGTGTCACCGAGGATTCCACCAATACGGTGTATCTGCGTCCCGAAACGGCACAGGGTATCTTTGTCAACTTCCCCTCGATTCAGCGTTCCACCCGACGCAAGCTGCCCTTTGGTGTGTGTCAGATCGGCAAGTCCTTCCGTAATGAGATCACGCCCGGTAACTTCGTGTTCCGCACCCGTGAGTTTGAGCAGATGGAGCTGGAGTTTTTCTGCAAGCCCGGTACCGATCTGGAATGGTTCGCTTACTGGAAGGATTTTTGCAAGCAATGGCTCTTGAAGCTGGGTATGCGTGAGGAAAATCTCCGTTTGCGCGATCACGATCCCGAGGAATTGGCCTTCTACTCCAAGGGTACCACCGATTTCGAGTTCCTGTTCCCGTTCGGTTGGGGAGAGCTGTGGGGGATTGCCGACCGTACCGATTATGACCTGGGTCAGCACGCCAAGCATTCTGGCAAGGATATGAGTTATTTTGATCCCGAAACCAACGAGCGCTATACGCCTTACGTGGTTGAGCCTTCTCTGGGTGCCGACCGTGTGGCTTTGGCTTTCCTGATCGATGCTTACGATGAGGAGGTTATCGACGCCGAAAAGAATGACACCCGCGTGGTTCTTCACCTTCATCCCGCCCTGGCGCCTTATAAGGTGGCTGTTCTGCCTCTGTCCAAGAAGCTTTCCGACAAGGCCTTGGAGGTACGCGATGAGCTTTCCAAGTACTTTGCCGTGGATTATGACGAAACCGGTTCTATCGGTAAGCGCTACCGCCGTGAGGACGAGATCGGCACGCCTCTTTGTGTTACCGTAGACTTTGAGACCGTTGGCGACGCCGAAAGGCCCGCCGACAACTGTGTTACCGTCCGTGACCGCGACACTATGGAGCAGGTTCGCATCCCGATCGACGCTTTGAAGGACTATATCGAAAAGAAAATTGCATTTTAAGTAAGATGAGTACCGCGGAGCTGTCTCCGCGGTACTCATCTTACTTATCCGCGCCGCAATATTGAGACACGGATATGAAAGGAGTCGTTTTACATGAAGTACGCAAATCTTCACCTGCATTCCACCTTTTCCGACAGTCAGCTGACCCCGTTGCAGGTGGTTCGGATCGGCAAATCTCTGGGGTATAACGCCCTAACACTGACCGATCACGAGACCGACGGCGGACTGAATGATTTCTTTACTGCCTGCGAAAATGAAGGGCTTGAATACATGGCAGGCATTGAGTTTTACGGTATGGAGGAGGGAGTAAATCTGCATCTGACCGCGCTGGATTACGATATCAACGATCCCGGCATTCGTGCTTTTGTCAAGGAGCGCTGCGAGCTGATGGCGGAATGCACCCGTAGGTGTGTAGAGCGGGGCATCAAGCTTGGCTTCATTCACGATTTTACTTGGAACGACGTGCTTGACGTCTGCGACGAGGGCGCCTGGATCTGTATTGACCACGTGATCCGCGCCATGAAGCAGAAAAGAGTCATGCCCGCAGCCGATGACGGCAGCGTGTTACGGCAGAATGTATTCAAGGGACCTGAGCCCAAGTCCTTCTTTCCCGAACATCCTACCGCCGAGCAGGTGATCAAGATGATTCGTAAGGCAAGCGGCGTCGCAGTTCTCGCCCATCCCTACAAGGGGCAGACACGCTTTGTGGAAAGGCTGGTCGGCTACGGTCTCAACGGCATTGAGATCTCCCATCCGGATCTTCAGGGAAATGACGCACATCTCGCGTTGCAGATGGCGGACACCTTCTGCCTTTACCGCTCGGGTGGCACCGATCACACCGGTGCCATGAGTGGTTGCGGGGGTGTAAACGCGGTTCCTGCCCTGCAGGGCATCACCGAGGAGGAGTTCATAATCTTGAGAGAACGCCGTTTGGGATAAAAACGAAAAGACAGGCGCCGTCTTTAACGGCGTCTGTCTTTTCGTTTTCAGTTATAATCCACGCGATCGATACCGCAAAGCAGAAGTCCTGCTGCGGTATCAGCCGATTCAAGACAGTTGACGCTCACGATCTTTTTCTCGGGGCAGGGGTTGCGCCATTCGTATGCCATCAGCGTGATCGCCTCGCCCCCGTCGGTATAGCCTGCGGCAATGGGATCTGCCTCCCATGCGGCAACGTAGCCCTCGTGACGGTAGTATTTTTCGGAGAGCGGCTCACCAAAGCGGTATTTCCATTGGCGCACGTTGCCGTCGTACTCCACGGCGATCCTTTCCTCACTGTCGTCCTCGTACCGCACGCAATAGGTGCCCACCTGCACCAGCGGTGCCCACGCGATGCGTTTTTCACGGTATAGCGCGGTATGGGTAAAGCGCAAAGCACAGGCGCGGGCGTCAACGGGAACCACGACCTCCTGCTTCAGGGAGATGGCAGAAAGCCCCATATCGGCGCAAGCCGCCTTGATGGCAAGGGGCAGACGCTCGTTGCGCAAAGGTAATGCTACGGGCTGATAGCTCCGCTTGATGTTGGGGCATCCGTGCAAGCGGTCGCGGACGGAGGGCAGGCGCTCTGCAATCAAGACGGCGTACACCTCCCGCGCCTGCTCGCGGTATTCCTTGGACCACAGCATATTGCCCGTATACATCAGATCGTAGAATTTGCCCTCCAAAGAGATTCTTTTTTCGTTAACTGAAACCCAGAAGGAAACCTCGCCGCCAAGCACGTGATCCTTGACGATGCGGCTTTCATAGCGAGTGAAGTGACTGGAATACAGATTGCCGATCATCAGATCGTGCCCCTCGGTCAGCAGATTATTCTCGATGTCCTTGTCAAAGTGGAAGTACCAGATGAAATCCAGGAACAGAATATCCTTGGGTAAGCGAGCAAGTGCAGGGTAGCACTGGTATTTGCTCATGGGCTGCAGGGCATCGGACCAGATCATCATGCGTAAGCCCTTTTTCGCCAGATAGTCGTGCATGGCGGTTACGTGCTTTTCGTAAAGCACGTCCTTGGGCACGTTCTTGCATTTGGGACAAAGCCCCAACTGATAGATCTCGTCGTGTCCCATGTGCACGAAGCGCCGCGGGCGCACTACCTCCACGATCTCGTCGATCAGATCGTAAACGATCTCATAGCTTTTGGGATTCTGGGGGCAGTAGGAGTGATGATAGAACAGGGAGGGAGGAATGTCCGCATCCCGCGCGTCGGTGTTGTCCTTTTCCGCATCGGGATCGATCTCAGCGATTTCGGGATGCGCGTAGGTGATGTACTGCACGTGACCGAAGGACTGCACCTCTGGGATTAGCTCAAAGCCAAGCTCGCGGGCAAAATCGCACAGGTCGCGAACCTCGTCTTTTTCCAGCAGCTCACCACCCGCAACACTGCCGTGCGGAAAGGGCGGGATCTTGCCCTCCTTTGCAAGCCGGTTGCCGCGCAGCCAACTCTCGCTGATCTCGGGATGGGATTCGTAGCGCATACCGCCGGCAATCTCCAGAAAGATCATATTATAGTGGAAGGGGATCAGCACCGATTTCCACAGGGATTTGACAAAGCCAAGCTGTGTTTTATGCGGCAGATACATATGTACGCCGCGCATCTCCTTATAGGGGGCGTCGTCGATGATACAGCAGGGGATGCTGCCGTTTTTGGCAATCTCAAACAGGCGCTCGATGCCGTAAAGAAGCCCCAATCGGGTGGAAGCCGCAAGAGCGGCACCGTCGGCGCACACCTCTAAGTGATAGCCGTCCGTAGGCAGGGCATCGTCATGGGAAATCACAAGGAAGTCGCCCTTTTCAAGGGCAAGCCCCCAGCGCTCGCTGACCGATTCGCCTAAATAGGAGCGCGCCAACAGACTGTCGGCGTGGCCGTCGGTGTCGATGGCACAGAGCGTAGCGGCTTTGATGCTGCCGCCCGTCCATTCTATGCTGCAGGGAACGGGGAAAAGTGTGTTTTCCTCCGGAATGGCACCGTAAAAATCGGGGATGGATACCTCCAGATCGGTCATAGTGGGTGTCAAACGTAGGATCCAGATCCGTGCCTTGTGAGACAGGATGATATCGAACGCGCCACCGAAGGTCTTGCCGCTTTCGGCGTGATAAGCGCCTACGCAAAGAGGCGCGGAGGCTCCGTCCTTCACCAGCACCTCGGCGGCGCTCAGCGTGCTGCTCTCGCTCAGTTTTACGGAAATGTCAGCCAAAAAGACCTCTTGTCCGAAGTCAAAGTGCAGTTCTATACCGGTGGAAAGGGTGTTCTTCCACTCCCAAACAAACGCGCTTTCCGTTTGAGCGCTTGGGGGAAGGGGGATTGCACCGCCCACGCGATAGAATTCCAGGCGAGGGGAAAGCCCGATCTCCTTGCCGTTCAACTGCCCGATTTTCATGAAAAATCCTCCTAAAAATAAGATTGTTTTCATTATAATTTAATGAAAAACACTTGTCAAGACACCTGCAAAAAATCCGCCGATTATTTGCGTCAATCAACAATATGTAATTACTTGTTCTTGCGTTTTGACGCAACCTGTGATACAATGAATATAGTAAGAAAAAAGGGGAAATCCGTATGAAGCTTCGCATCGCCGATATCAACGTGGAGATCTGTCACCGTTACCCCTATTTAGAGCGTCTTTGCCGTGATTACAGGGCAGATTTCGAGCACGCCGATCTCACCGTGAACGTCACTGACAGAGAGATTGCCCGCGAGCAAAAAAACTACCCCGCGGGCTCCGAGCCGACATCGGGCTACGCCGAGGCAGTTTGCGCTTACCGCCGTATCTGCTTGGAGCTACCGCGTTTTGATGCGTTTTTGCTCCATGCGGCAGTGGTGGAGCATCAAGGATGCGCCTATGCCTTTGCGGCGCCGAGCGGAACGGGGAAATCCACCCATGCGGCACTGTGGCAGAGCGTTTTTGGTGCCGCCGCCCGTATTCTCAACGGTGATAAGCCTATACTGCGGTTTATAGGTGACCGCCTGCTGGCATTCGGCACGCCTTGGTGTGGTAAGGAAGGGTGGAATGTCAATGACTCGGCGCCCCTTGCGGCGATCTGTTTCCTGGAACGGGGCGCCGTGAACCGCATTCGTCCCATCGCCGACGGGGAAACGGTCGGTCGGTTGTTCGGACAACTGCTGATGCCCACCGAGCAAACGTGCAGAGAACGCTTTTTGACGCTGCTTGACCGCACCGTGCGAGAAATCCCCGCCTACCTGTTGACCTGCAATACGCAGCCTCAAGCTGCAACCGTTGCTTATGAGGGGATGAAAAAGGGAGAGAGCCATGATTCGCAATAATCAATTTATCAAACGCAAGATCGGCGCACAATACGTTATCGTTGCCTTGGGAGAAGCCACCCGACGATTTACGGGCATGATCACCGTCAATGAAACGGGGAGTTTTATCTGGGATCTGTTGGAGCACTCCTGTACGATAGAAGAATTGGTGAGGGCCCTGACCGATCGTTATGAGATTGATGCCGACACCGCAATGCGCGATGTCATCTCCTTCTTGGAACAACTTAAATCCGTCGGTGCAGTGAATTAAATATTACGGGCGGGAGATCCGATCGGATCTCCCGCCCGTATTTCATCAACGATCAGTGATCGTGATCGTGGTCGGTTTCTTCCTGTGTCGCTTCTTGCTCGGCTTTATATTCTTGGATATTGACAACGATCATCTGGATGGCAATAACGGCAATACTTAATACCATCAGCAGGGCCAGGATCCATGCCATGATGCGGGCGCCTGCTTTGCTCTTGTTTGTGCTCATATTTGTTCTCCTTAAATTTTGTCGTCCATGGAAAGCTGCATGGCTTCAACATTTTTTTCGTTCAGCAGTATGCCAGTGGCGGGTAATTTATATTTACGATATCCCTTGGGATCGCCGTAAACAGCGGCAAAATCCGCAATCGCCTTTACCACCGCTTTTTCCTTGCGCGAGAGATTCATTAAGATGACGCCTGCCGAGGCACGGGTGGTCATCACGGGGATCAGCGAGGATTTGAATACAATGGCTCTGTCGGCATCGGTGATCATCATGATCTCAAACGGATTCTTTTCTACCTCATGGAAAATACCCACCAAAGGGGAATTGGAAGAATAGGCCCCCTTCAGCTTACTGCGGTTGCCCTTGGTCTCATAGGCGCTGATCGGTACGCGCACACCCTTGCCGTTGGCAAAGATAAAGACCATATTTTCTCCTTCGGGATAGGTGTTCTGCACCTTCATAAAAACAGGGCGCTCATCCTTATCCATCTTTAGCTCTACGTTGAGGAAAACACCCATGGCAGAGGATTTGGTCACATCAAAATCATCCACCGCCACACGGTAGACCTGAGATTTGTCGGTAAAGATCAGCAGATTATCCTTGTTTTCAGCATCAAAGACCTGATTGATCTCGTCTCCCTCCTTGAGCTTCTGCTCGTCCTTGCCGATGCGTGCACTGCCTTGCAGTGATTGGAAGGTGATTTTTTTAAAGTATCCCTCCTTGGTCAGGATCAGACGTACAGGATAATTCTCAATGGCCTCCTCTTCCACTTCTTCCTCAATATCGTTGGCAAAGAGCAATTGCGACTGTCTGGGCTTGCCGTACTTTTTCTTAATATCGGAAAGCTGATTGGCGATCTTGGCACGAAGCTTCAGCTCATCGGAAAGGGTCTCCTCGATCTCGGCAATATCGTTTTTCAGCGATTCCATTTCCTGAATGCAGTTGAGAATGTATTTCTTATTGAGGTTGCGCAGCTTGATGTTGGCAATGTACTCTGCTTGGATCTGGTCGATCTCAAAGCCCGTCATCAGGTCGGGAATGACCTGCTCATCGGTTTCGGCATGGCGTATGATGCGCACTGCCTTGTCGATATCCAGCAGCACCTTGCCCAGTGCCATCATCAGATGAAGGCGATCTCGCTTTTTTTGCAGATCAAACCGCAACTCCCGTTGTACGCATTGGGTGCGGAACAAGATCCATTCCTTGAGAATGTCTACCACACCCAACTGACGGGGGGTAGAGTCGATCAGTACATTGAAATTGCACTTGAAGCTATCCTCCAAGGGGGTAAGCTTGAACAGCTTGTTCATCAGTTTGTCGGGATCGGTTCCGCGCTTGAGGTCAAGCGTCAGCTTGAATCCGTTCAGATCGATCTCATCGCGGAAATCGGTGATATCCTTGATCTTACCCTCTTTGACCAAATTGGAAATACTGTCCAGAATGGCCTCGATGCTGGTGGAGTAGGGAATCTGCAAAATATCGATACAGTTTTCCTCTTTATCGTACTTGTAACGGGAACGGATGCGGATTGAGCCCTGGCCTGTCTCGTATATCTTACGCATCTGATCCCGATCGTAGATAATCAGACCGCCACCCGAAAAGTCGGGGGCTTTGATCAGATCCAGAATCTTTTCCACGTTTGTTTTGGGATTGCGCAACAGGGCAATGGCGCCGTCACAGACCTCGGCCAGATTGAAGGAGCAGATATTGGAGGCCATACCCACCGCAATGCCTGTGTTGGGAGTGACCAACACATTGGGGAATGTAGTGGGCAAGAGAACCGGCTCCTTCATGGTACTGTCATAGTTGTCGACAAAATCCACTGCGTCCTTATCGATTCCCGCAAAGATTTCGTTACAGATACCGTCCAGCTTGACCTCGGTGTAACGGGAGGCGGCGTATTTCATATCGCTGGAGTACTGCTTGCCAAAGCTGCCTTTGGAGTCAACCAAGGGGTGAAGCAGAGCTGCGTGACCGCGGGTGAGACGCACCATTGTTTCATAAATGGCGGCATCGCCGTGGGGGTTCATCTTCATGGTCTGTCCCACCACGTTGGCGCTCTTGGTACGGCTACCCGTCAAAAGCCCCATCTTATTCATGGTATAAAGCAGCTTTCTGTGGGAGGGCTTGAGACCGTCGATTTCGGGGATCGCACGGGAAATGATCACGCTCATAACGTAAGGCATGTAGTTTTTCTCGATGGTCTCGGTGATGGGCTGAGGCGTTGAGGGAGCGGGGACGATATGGGAATAGTCGGTGACGGGAGAATTCTTTTTCTTTGCCATCTTGGTTCCTATACTTCCTTTCGGTTTATGTTCGATCTATATGGAGAATGGTATGCGCCGCGGCACGAATGGCGCGGTTGTAAAGCGCCAGTCCCAAACCTTCCTTTGGGGGGAGATGCGCATAAAGCTTTTTGATCGTGGGATGTGCGTCGGCTTCTCGGAGTGCACCGAATAAACGGTGTGCCTGGGCTGTCAGGTCGGCGCGAGCCCCAACAGGGAACAGAATAGCACCCTTGGGCATCAGATTCACTTCTTCGTTGAAGCAAAGGATGCCAACGCCTTGCTCAGAGGCTTTTTCTACCAGGAAGGCACGAACTGCGCTTTCCTCACCTTCCAACAGGATCAAAGGGGCTGTCGGAGCGTAATGACGGTATTTCATACCCGGGGAAAGAACGCGCTCTCCTTCGGCCAATGCTGCTGTTACAGCAGGAGCAATGGAGAGCTCGGGCAAGACCGCCTTCAGGTCATCGGGGGTTACTGCACCGGGGCGCAACAACACCCCTTTGTTGCCATCCAGCTTGACGATGGTGGATTCCAGACCGACTTCGCAGTCGCCCCCATCCAGAATGATATCCACCCGCCCCGTCAGGTCCTCTGCGGCGTGGGCGGCACAGGTGGGGGAGGGCCTGCCCGATCGGTTGGCCGATGGGGCGGCGACAGGTACACCCGCTGCGCGGATCAAAGCTCGCGCCACAGGGTGTGCGGGACAACGCACTGCCACGGTTTCAAGTCCGCCTGTAACAGACAGCGGTATGGTATCTTTTTTAGGTAGAATTACCGTGAGCGGTCCGGGCATAAAGTGCCGTGCCAGACGGTAATAGGCGTCACTTGTTACAGCGTACGGTTCTGCGTCCTCAGGGGCCGCTACATGAATGATCAGAGGGTTGTCCGAAGGACGGCCCTTGGCCGCATAGATGTCCTTTGCCGCCTGCGGATTGGTGGCATCACCGCCAAGGCCGTAGACTGTTTCGGTTGGAAAGACCACAAGACCGCCTTGCCGCAGGACTGCGGCGGCTTTTTCAATGGCGGCATCCCTTTCGGGTGTGATCACTTGATAAACCTTGGTTTCCACGGGTGACTCCTTTAAGTGTTTTGCATTTTTTCGGCAGCTTCGGCGGTCAGGAGTGCGTCGATCATTTCGTCAAGGTCGCCGTTCAGCATTTTGTCCAGATGATAGAGCGTGAGACCGATACGGTGATCGGTTACGCGGTTCTGCGGGTAATTGTAAGTGCGGATGCGCTCGCTGCGGTCGCCGGTGCCTACTTGGGCACGCCGTGCGCCGGCAATCTGCTCATTTTGTTCCCGTTGCTTGATATCATAGAGTCTCGCACGGAGCATCTTCATAGCCTTATCGCGGTTTTTGAATTGACTGCGTTCCTCCTGACATTCCACTACGATGCCGGTGGGCAGGTGCGTGAGCCTGACGGCCGATTCGGTTTTATTGATGTGCTGACCACCTGCTCCCGAGCTTTTGCAGGACTCCATTTTGATGTCGGCAGGGGAGATCTCAACCTCTACATCCTCTGCCTCGGGGAGAACTGCCACAGTCACGGTAGAGGTCTGGATACGCCCCTGAGACTCGGTTACAGGCACCCGCTGGACCCGATGTACGCCCGATTCGAATTTGAAACGGGAATAGGCGCCGTCTCCCTCGACCGAAAAAGATATTTCCCGAAAACCGCCAAGCTCGGTTTCGTTGGCACTCATGCGTCCGGTACGAAAGCCTGCGGCCTCGGCATACATGGCATACATACGGTAAAGAACGGCGGCGAACAGCGCCGCTTCCTCACCGCCCGCGCCAGCACGAATCTCTACGATCACATTGCGTTCGTCATTGGGATCACGGGGCAGAAGCATTCGTTTTAACTCGGATTCCAAAGCCTCACAGCTTTCGCGACATTGCCGGTATTCCGTATCGGCCAGAGCGGCCAGCTCGGGGTCGGGCTCGGTATCGGCTAAAATCTTGGCTTCCGCGCCCTCCCTTTTCAGCTTTTGCCATGTGCGGAATTTCTCCACAATAGGCTCTAGCTGTCGGTATTCCTTCATCAAGGCAGCAGTGGCTTGTCCATCCGCAAGAAGCGCGGGATCGGCGCTCCTGACCTCAAGCTCGAGGAAGCGCGCCTCGATAGATCTCAGTGTATCGATCATCAGGTGCGGCAGAAGGCGCAGAAGGCGCGATACGCCTCGTAAAGATCGACTTTCGCGATCACTTCACAGGGAGCGTGCATGGAAATAACAGGAACACCCAGATCAACGGTTTCGATATTGTGCTCAGCCAGGAATTTGGCAACGGTTCCACCACCGCCACAGTCAACCTTTCCCAGCTCGCCTGCCTGCCAAACCACGCCGTCATCCTCCATGACGCGGCGCAACCAACCGATATATTCGGCGCTGGCGTCGTTGGTGCCCGATTTGCCGCGGGAGCCGGTAAATTTGGTCAGTACTACCCCTGCCGAGAGCAGAGGAGTATTGCGCTTTTCAAATACATCGGGAAAATTGGGATCGTACGCCGCCGAAACATCGGCGGAGAGGCACTTGGAGTTGGCGCGCACCATGGCGGGATCGGCACCGAGCGCCTTTGACAGCTCGGTGATGAGATCAAGGAACAGGTCGCTCTTCATGCCGGTATTGCCGTCACTGCCGGTCTCCTCTTTATCCGCAAGGACACACATGAGAGTATGGGTTGAATCGGCACAATCGAAAATGGCGGAAAGGGCGGGGTAGGCACAAACACGGTCATCATGGCCGTAAGCGCCGATCATCGAGCGATCAAACCCTACATCCCGCGCCTTGATGGCGGGAACCACCGAAAGCTCTGCCGAGAGAAAATCATCCTCGGTGATGCCGTATTTTTCATTCAGCAGTACCATGGTGTTCAGCTTAATGGCATCCTTGTTGCCGCTGTCGTCAAAGGGGCGGCTTCCCACCAGAATATTCAGCTTTTCACCGGGAATAGCCTCGCTTATGGGCTTGCGATCGTTTTCGTGACCCAGATGGGGGAGGAGATCGTTGATATAAAAGATGGGATCACTGTCATCCTCACCGATGCACACTTCCACAACGGTACCGTCCTTCTTAACCACCACGCCATGAAGGGCAAGAGGGGTGGCCACCCACTGATACTTGCGGATGCCGCCGTAATAATGGGTCTTGAAGAAGCTCATACCACCATCCTCGTACAGGGGACATTGCTTCAGGTCCAGACGGGGAGAGTCGATATGGGCGGCGGAAATGCGAATGCCCGCCTCCAGGGGCTCGGTTCCAACCGTAAAGAGATACAGGCTTTTGCCCCGGTTGTTATAGTAATATTTGCCGCCCGCGCTGACTTTGTCGCCAAGGGCATAGGGAACAAAGCCTCTTTCCGTGGCCAATCGAATGGCCTCACGTACTGCCTCACGTTCGGTTTTTGCGGCATCGAGAAAGGCGGAATATCCTTTGGCATAATCGTACGCCTTTTCCACATGGGCGCTATCCGTGTACTCATAAACACTTTTTTTGCGGTAGAAAAGTTTATCGCTCAATTCTTTTGCTTTGCTGTTTTCTTCTTTCATGTGGCGCTCCTTTTAAGGTGTGATTTGATATTTTTGGCGATATGCGGAATAGGCATCCAGGGCCTTTTCCACATAGGATGCAGTCTCGGGGAACGGGATGGTTTTCAGCCGCCCGTCGGGAGAAAGCTCTGTGTCGGTCAGCCAATCGGCCACCCGTCCTTCGCCTGCGTTGTAGGCGGCAAGAGCCGTGAACCAGTTGCCGAATTTTCCAAAAAGATAAGAAAGGTAATAGGTGCCGTACCGGATGTTGACGGCAGGGTCAAAGATCGCGTTGTCGGAACGCTCCTCGCAAAAGGTCTCATCACGCAAATAGCGATAGGTGTCAGGCATCAGTTGCATCAATCCGCAAGCCCCCGCGTCCGAGACAACATCGGGCAGGAAATCGCTTTCCGTGCGGATGACCGCCAGAACCAAAGGAAAGGGAACATCAAATTCAGCGGCGGCAAGGCGTGCCGCTTCCAGATATTTTTGTTCTCGCTTTTCCCGTCTGGACTCTGCGGTGCATTGTGCCAGACATAAAGAAACCAGTGCCAATGAGAGGAAGATTGCCAATATGGTGGCAATGTGTTTCCGACCGTACGTTTTCACCCTATAACCCCACTTCGGATTTTTCCAGAAACAGACGGATCTGAGCCTCGAGGGCATCCGGATCTCCGTCGTTTTTCAGGATGTATTGGCAAGCCTCCCGATAAAAGGTGTCGTCATGCTGGGCATTGATCCGCCGGAGTGCCGCATCCCTTGTGATGCCGTCCCGCGCCATGATGCGCGACAAACGCAGATCACGGTCGGCGAGTACACCGACAACGATATCGCATTCCTTCTCAATCTTTGCTTCAAACAGCTGCGGGGCATCGATCAGCACGGCGCGGACGCCGCTTTTTTCCATTTCCCATAGCAGCTCTCGGGTGACTGTCATAACATATTTATGGGTGATTGTATTCAAAGTATGCAAAAGCTCGGGTGTGTTTTCGTGGCCGAAGACGGTAGCCCCCAGTTTTTTGCGGTCAACAATGCCGTTTTCGTCCAAAATATGGGATCCGAAGGCTGTTGCCAGCTCATGGGTCATGCTACCGCCCCGTTCCAGTAATTCGTGATATACGGCATCGGTATCGACAGAGGGAATACCGTATTTTTGAAAGATAGCCGCGGCAGTGCCCTTGCCGGCACCGGTAGGGCCGGTCAAACCGATGATCTTCAAGGGTCAGACCGCCTTTTCGGTACCGTCTGCGTCAGAGGCAAGAGCCGCATCCATAATGCGTTGCACATATGCACCGTCGGCAAAGGTGGGAGCATCCTGCTTGCCCATATAAACCGAGTTCAAAAAGGTGTAGATTCCCATCACATGGCCGCGCAACCAGCCCTGTGCCGCTTTGGGCGAGGGAAAGGAGCCTGCGGGAGCGGGGTAGCGCCCTGCACATTCAATGCGGGTGAATCCGCCAAAGCCGCCGTAAGGCTCGTGGGCTACATCGGCATCATAGAATTCCAGATAATTGGGCTCCATCAAGGAGAAGCGCAAAGAGCCCTTGGTGCCATAAATGGCAAATTCCAAATCATCGTTGGTGCCCACCGCCAGCTTGCTGGCGGTCAGCGAGCCGTGTGCGCCCGACTCGGTCTCGGCCAGAATATAAAATGCCTCGGGAGCGTCGGTTTTCCACTCACTGCCGTCCATTCCCGTGCGGGTGGGGAAGGCAATCTGGCTCTTTGCTGTTACTTTGCTGAACTTACCGCAAAGAAAGACGGCAAGATCAATGATGTGAGAGCCCAGATCCAAAAGCACACCTCCCTTGCCGCAGATGTCGGCGATCTGCTTCCAGCCTGCCTTTTTTGCGGTGTCGGTGCAGGAGTTGTGCAGATATCGGAAGTCAAAGGAAAGGATTCGCCCCAGACGCCCTTCTTCGATCAATTGCTTGGCACGCCGAACGGCAGAAAGATGACGATTATTAAATAAAACCGAGCAGATACAGTCGCTTCCCGCGGCAAGAGAGGCCATTTCCTCCGCTTTGGAAAGATCGTCGGCCAAGGGCTTTTCGCAAAGAATATGCTTACCGGCGGCCAAGGCCCGCCGCACCGTATCGGCATGAAGAAAATTGGGAGTGCAGATATCGATTACGTCAATATCCGGGCAGTTGATGAGCGCATCCTCGCTGTCCACGGCAAGAGGAATGCCGAATTCGGCCGCCACGGCCATGGATTTATCAAGAGAACGGGTGGCCACTCCGTACACCTGCGCATGAAAGGGAAGCACACCGCAATAATAGGGAAGATTGGACACGGCAAAGGCATGGGTCTTGCCCATAAAGCCAAAGCCCAAAAGCCCGATGCGGATCTCGCGTTTTTCTGTCATAACTGCTCCTCCGTGGAAACTTATACATTATAAAATATATTATACTACATTATAACGCTTTTTGCAAGAGAAAATACGGGGCTTTTTCCAATATCTGCGGCAAAAAATCCGATAACGGTTGAAATTCGGCTCCGAATCGGCTATAATAAGTGTAGATGATGTAAGAAGAAAGGCGGGTGTTTGGTTTGGCTCGTTATTCCACCGTGCTTTTTGACGCGGATCAGACTCTTTTGGATTTTAAAAGATCGGAGCGTGCGGCATTGATCGACGCACTGGCCTCGATGGGTGTGACGCCGAGCGAGGACATGATCTGCGGATACAGTGAGATCAACAGTGCCACATGGAAAAAGCTGGAGCGGGGAGAGATCACCAAAAATCAATTGCGCACTGTCCGTTTCCGGTCGTTCTGTCAGGCTTACGGCCTTTCCTTGGATGTGCCGCTTTTGGCTGATCGGTATCTTGACTCGCTGGCCACCCAAAGCTTTTTGATGGATGGTGCATTAGAGGTCTGTCGTACCTTGGCCGAGTACTGTCGGCTTTATATTATTACCAACGGTATAGCCGCTGTACAACACGGGCGTTTTGATCCATCCCCCCTGCGTCCCCTGTTTCTCGATACCTTTATTTCCGATGAGTTGGGGGCAGAAAAGCCAAGCCCGGAGTTTTTCAAAAGAGTATTTGCCCGCATTCCGGATTTTGATCCCCGTACAACTCTTGTAGTAGGGGACTCTCTTACTTCCGACATGGCGGGAGGAATTGCCGTGGGGCTTGATACCTGTTGGCTCAATCCGTCGGATAAACCCAAGCCCGCCGATATGCCCATCACCTACATTATCGAGAAGCTGGAGGACGTGATTCCTCTGGTTCTCGGTCGATGATCGGGGGCTTTGAGGACGTTTTAAAAGAACGGGATCTGCCATATCAAAGGGATCTGTCTGCAGCCGGACTTTCGACCTTTCGCATCGGCGGAAGGGTGCATTTTGTCATCGAGCCTCGTTGCGCGGGCGAGCTGATCAATGCGGTTTTGATCTGTCATCACTCAGAAATGCCCTATGCCGTCATCGGGAAAGGAAGTAATATTCTGTTCGGAGATGATGAGATTTCGGTTGTTCTGATTCGCACGGGTGCTTTGGATGCCATCAGAATATTGGAAAACGGACGTATTTTTGCCCTTTGCGGTGCATCTCTCGCGACTATCGCCGCCCGTGCGGCATGGGCAGGTCTTGGTGGTTTTTCGTTTGCGGCAGGCATCCCCGGGACCCTTGGTGGCGCTGTTTATATGAATGCGGGTGCCCACGGAAGGGCGATGGGGGACGTGGTGGAAAGCGTTGAGGTGCTCTATCCGGACTGTGGCCAGATCAGGACTGTGTTTAATAAAGAATTGAGCTATTCTTATCGTAACAGCATATTTCAAAGCGAAGATAGCGTGATAATCGGCGCCACCTTACAGCTGATTCCTTCGTGTGATCTCGATATGATCAAGGCCGAAATACGTACGCTTTCCCAATGGAGACGTGTGCATCAGCCGTTGCATTTACCCAGCGCCGGCAGTGTCTTCCAACGACCGTCCCCCGAGATCTCCGTGGCGAAGATCATCGATGAGCTGGGATTTAAAGGAACAAGCGTGGGCGGCGCGCAGGTGTCCGAAAAGCACGCGGGCTTTATTGTCAACAAAGGCGGTGCCACGGCACGGGATGTACGAGCGCTGATCCGGGATATCCAAAATACGGTAGAAAGAGAGAGAGGATTCAGACCGATCCCCGAGATACGGTTTATCCCCGACTGATCATGAATTACTCGCTTTTATTAAAAAATGAACTGATAGAGGGGGCGCCGCATAACGCCTGCTGTAAGCGCGCCTATACCGCAGGACTTTTGTTTGATCTGCGGGAAATGCGGGAAAACTGCCTTGTGTTGGTGATCTCATCGGCAGCGGCGCGCAGGGAATGCGCAAAGGCCTATCGGGAGCAGTATCGTCGCGAGGCGCTGCTCAACGGCTCGGTCATGCTTTTTGCCTCGGAGAAGCTCTATGCCGCCTATAAAGCGCCTCCCGTCTTTTCCTGCCCCCAGTGTCGCACACATTTTTTGCGTGGAGTGCTGATCGCCTGCGGCTCGGTAACCGATCCCGAAAAGGCCTATCACATGGAATTTCGCCTGGCAAATCCCGAAAAGATCCCCATTCTGGCCGATTTTCTGACCGAAATGGGCTGGACTCCCAAATGCCGAAATATTGAGGGAGGGGTGGGGCTTTATTTTAAGAAAAACGCGATCATCGAGGAGATCCTCAGTACCGTGGGTGCCAATAACGCGCTTTTTGCACTGATCAACGCGAAGATCGCCCGTGATATCCGTAACGAGGAAAATCGCGCCACCAATTGCGTGACCCGAAATATCGGTAAGGCGGTGGATGCTTCCCGCCGCTGTTGCTTGGCTATTGAGAAGATCCGGCAAGCATCCCGTTTTGACGGATTACTACCCGAATTGCGCGAGACTGCGTTGTTGCGTGTAGAGAACCCCGATGCATCACTTGCCGAGCTGGCGCAATTGCATAACCCGCCCATTACCAAATCGGGGCTCAATCATCGCTTACAGCGAATCATGGCTTTTGCTGATACGCTTGAAACATAAAAAGGAAGATCAAAAAGGAGGGAAGGATATGGCCGATTTTGTCCATTTGCATCTCCACAGTGAATACAGTCTGCTTGACGGTGCCTGTCGCGTAAGCGAGATCCCCAAGCGTGCCAGGGAATGCGGGCATGATGCTGTGGCTCTGACCGATCACGGCGTGATGTATGGTGCCGTGGCCTTTTATCGCGCCTGTCGTGCTGAGGGAATCAAGCCCATCATCGGTTGCGAGGTCTATGTGGCGCCCAGAACGCGCTTTGACAAAACAAGCGCCGATGCCCATCCTTACCACCTGGTTTTGTTGTGCGAAAGCGAGATTGGCTATCGGAACCTCATCGAGATGGTATCTCTCTCCTTTATCGAAGGCTTTTACTCCAAGCCCCGCGTGGATATGGAATTGCTTCGTACCCATTCAAAGGGGCTGATCGCTCTCTCCGCCTGCCTTGCGGGACGCATTCCACAGCTCCTGGTGCGCGGGGACTATGCCGAGGCCTGTCGGGCAGCAAAAGAGCTTTCCGAAATTTTTGGGCAAGATCACTTTTATATTGAATTGCAGGATCACGGCCTTCCCGAACAAAAGCAGATCCTGCCCATGCTTCACAAGCTGGCAATAGAGTGCGCATTACCTATGGTGGCCACAAATGATTGTCATTATCTGCGCCGCACCGATGCGCAGACCCAAGCGGTACTGATGTGTATTCAGACCAACAGTCAATTGGCAGACGGTCGCCCCATCGGTTTTGAGACAGACGAGTTTTATTACAAAGACAGCAATGAAATGCGTATGATGTTCGGCAAATATGAAGGGGCATTGGAGAACACGGTGAAGATCGCCGAGCGTTGTCGGTTCGATTTTGATTTTTCTCACACTTATCTGCCTAAATTTCCGTGTCCTGCGGGAATGACCTCTTTTGATTATTTGTCACAGCTGGCGCACAAGGGATTTGAGGCGCGGATCGCAGCCGGACTGATCGATTTTGCCGCGCATAGCAGAGAGGAATACCGGACCCGTATGGAGTATGAGCTCTCTGTAATTCATTCCATGGGATATGCCGATTATTTTCTTATCGTGCAGGACTATGTGAATTTTGCCAAATCAAAAAAAATTCCCGTTGGCCCCGGGCGTGGCTCCGGCGCGGGCAGTATTGTGGCCTATTTTCTGGGCATCACCGATGTGGATTCCATCCGTTTTGATCTGCTGTTCGAGCGCTTTCTGAACCCCGAACGTGTCAGCATGCCCGATATCGATGTGGATTTCTGCTATAACCGTCGGGATGAGGTCATCCGATATGTGGGGGAGCGCTACGGCAAGGAACATGTCTCGCAGATTGTTACCTTCGGTACTTTGGCGGCGCGCGCCGCCATCCGTGATGTTGGACGGGCTCTGGGGATGTCTTACGGTGATGTGGATGTGGTGGCCAAGGCTATTCCGCGGGAACTGGGCATCACCATTGCCGATGCACTGAAGCTTCCGGATCTGAAAGCCTTGTATAACAGACCCGAGGTCAAAAAGCTGGTGGACCTGGCCATGGCCCTGGAGGGGATGCCCCGCAATATTTCCATTCATGCGGCTGGCGTGGTGATCACCGAAAAGCCGCTTTCGGAATATGTCCCCCTATCCTCCAGCAATGGGGTAGTGGTTACCCAATACGATATGGATACCATCGCGGAATTGGGGCTTTTGAAGTTTGATTTTTTGGGGTTGCGTTATCTGACCATTATCAACGATGCGGTCATGCAGATCAACGAGAGCGATCCTGATTTCGATATTGAAAAGATTCCCCTGGATGACGAAAAGACATATAAGCTGATCTCCCGCGGCGCCACCTCAGGCGTGTTTCAGCTGGAGTCGGGAGGGATGCGACAGATGCTGATGAATCTTTCTCCCTCCCGCTTTGACGATATTGTCGCCGCCATCGCACTGTATCGTCCCGGGCCCATGGATTCAATTCCGCAGTTCATTGAAAACCGTAAAAATCCGGATCAGATCGTCTATCGCACGCCGGTACTCGAGCCCATCCTGCGCTCCACTTACGGTTGTGTGGTCTATCAGGAGCAGGTTATGCAGATATTCCGCAAGTTGGCGGGATACTCCTTTGGTCACGCCGATGTGGTGCGACGTGCCATGTCCAAAAAGAAGGCGGGGGTCATGGAGGCAGAGAAGGGTGCCTTTCTGGAGGGCTGTGCCAAAAACAATATTGCCGCCGATGTGGCAGAAGCGATCTTTGACGATATGACCGACTTTGCCCACTACGCCTTCAACAAAAGCCATGCCGCCGCCTATGCGGTGATCTCCTACCGCACGGCCTATCTCAAGACCCATTACCCCAAGGCTTATTTTGCCGCACTGCTGACCTCTGAGCTGGGGAATATGCCCAAGATCGCCGAATATATCGCCGAAGCGGGTAAGAGGGGCATCCGTGTTCTGCCGCCCGATGTGAATGAATCCAATGTGGTCTTTCACGTGAGTGGCGATCATATTCGATTTGGACTTCTGGCTCTGAAAAACGTGGGCAGGACCTTTCTGGATGCTCTGGTGTCCGAGCGGCAGAGAAACGGGCCTTATCGCTCCTTTGATGACTTTCTCGATCGTCTTTCTTCAAGCGATCTGAACAAACGTCAGATCGAATCCCTGATCAAAGCGGGAGCCTTTGACCATCTTGGCCTTTATCGCAGTCAGCTGATGGCGGTGTATGAGCCCATGATCGATCGCTTGCAGAGCAAAAACCGCTCCAATCTGACAGGACAGTTGGATATGTTTTCTCAGGTGGGGACCGAGCGCCCCGAGATCGAATATCCTAAGCTACAGGAATTTAAGCTGAACGAGCTCCTGGCCCAGGAAAAGGAAGCGGCGGGGATGTATTTTTCCGGACATATGCTGGATGGATTTTCCAAGGCCCTGTCCGATCCCGGCATTATGAGCATCAAGGAGCTCTGCGAGACCGATGGCGAGGGGGAATATCTCCTGGCAGACCGTGCACGGGTCACCGTAGCGGGAATCGTCACTGCACTGACGGGGAAAACAACAAAAAAAGAGGAACGCATGGCGTTCTTCACTCTGGAAGATCGGTGCGGCGAGATCGAATGTCTGGCTTTTCCGAATATCTACGCCCGATTTTCTCATTTTCTGCATACCGATGCCGTTTTGCGGGTAGAGGGTAATCTTTCGGTACGGGAGGAGGAGCGCCCCAAAATTCTGGTCTCCGCACTGGAGCCCTTGCTTGACGATCACGCCCCTCCTCGGGTCATGCCCGAGGCCGAGGCACGAAAAAACGTGTCTCAACCGATCCGACCCGCCGTCAAACGGTCCGAACCTACCACAGCCTTGCCGCAGATTGCCAATGCTCGTATCCTTTATCTGCGCGTCCCGTCTCTTGAGGATAAAAAATGGAAAAAAGCGCTGAACATTCTTGAAATTTTTGATGGTAGCCTGCCTGTTTCGGTTTATGACGCTTCCAATGCCGCCTATCAGAAGCTGTCCATGGGATTCGATTGTACCGAGTACACACTGCGCGAATTGATTTCCATTCTCGGCAAAGAAAACGTGGTATTGAAATAAAGCGTACTTTTCCCATGTATCCACAGGAATCGACACCTCTGCTTTGTCGTACACTACGACCGAGCGGGGGTGTTTTTATGTTCAAAAAAATCACAAGGGGTATCACCACCTTTTTTCTTTCCTCTACGCTCTCCTTTCTGATCCTTGCTTCCTTGGGGGTGATCGTGGGCGGTATCTGGGCCGGAACGGCATTGGATACCGAGCTTGACGAAGAGCTGTTTTTTACCGCAGTGGCCGACAGAACCACAAGGCTTTATTATTATGATGAAAAAGGTGAGGTAACAGAGCTGTCTGCAGACCGCATCAGCGGTTATGAGAATGCGCTTTACTGCCCACTGGAAGAAACCACGGCGGATCTGAGAAATGCATTCATCGCCATCGAAGACAAACGATTTTTGGAGCACGGAGGTATCGACTGGATACGCACCTGTTCGGCCGTGCGGGATTATCTGAGAGGTGGAGAAGGCCATTTTGGGGGATCCACCATCACCCAACAATTGATCAAGAATCTGACAGGGGATAGCGAACGCAGTATACGCCGTAAGGTGGCAGAGCTGATCCGCGCGGCAAAATTGGAAAAAGAACTGTCAAAGGCACAGATCCTGGAGCAGTATCTCAACGTAGTCAACCTTTCCGAGAACTGTTACGGGATACGCACGGCGGCGAACGCTTATTTTTCCAAAGAACCGAGCGAGCTGACGTTGGAAGAAGCGGCCACCATCGCGGCTATTACCAACAATCCGGCACGCTATGATCCCATCCGACATCCCGAGGCAAACAAGGAGCGTCGGGATGTGATTCTCGGTGAAATGTACCGTCAGGGTATGATCGATGAGGAGAAATATCGGGAAGCAACTGCCAGAGAAGTGGTTTTAAAGGTCAATCGGGATACCATGTCGGGGAGAGTCAATTCCTGGTTTGCCGATCTTGTGGTGAGCGATGTGATCGGGGCATTGGTCAGTGAAAGGGGAATGACCGAAGCGGCGGCCGGTCGATTGGTCTACTGTGGCGGGTTGAAGATCTATACTACCGTGGATCCTCGGTTGCAGGAGGCGGTGGAGCAGTATTATGCCGACGCCGATAACTTTCCTACCCACGAGGACGGGAAAAAGGCACAGAGTGCCATGATGATCGTCGATCCCAAAAACGGGAATATCCTGGCCGTAGCCGGTGCCGTGGGGGAGAAGAAGGGTAACCGCATTCAGAACTACGCCACGGACACCAAGCGTCCCTCAGGATCAGTCATCAAGCCCCTTTCGGTTTTCGCTCCCGCTCTTCAAAAGGGGTTGATCACCTATGCAACTGTTTTTGACGATGTGCCCAAGCAATTTCGCAGCAACGGTGCGCCCTGGCCGCGGAATTCGCCTAATGTCTATCGGGGATTGACCAATATCAATGCGGCTTTGACCTATTCGATCAATACCGTCAGTGTATCGGTTTTGGAACGGATGGGCACAGACGCGTCTTACCGATTTCTCACAAAGGATCTGGGCTTTCGGTCTCTGGATGCCGTCAAGGATACGGGTACGGCGGCTCTGGCTCTGGGGCAACAGAACGAAGGCGTGTCGCTCTCGGAGCTGGTGGGCGGCTATACCGCTCTTGCCAACGGCGGCGTTTACGAAGGGACTCGCAGCTATGTGCGGGTGGTGGATAATCGGGATCGTGTGCTTCTGGAGCGCGAGAGTGCCGCGCGTCGGGTACTGGATGCCGATAACGCCGCGATCATGACGATGCTTTTGCGGCAGGTAACGGTCAACGGCACGGCCAAGGCACTGACTTTAAAGGACAAGGTAGATGTGGCAGGCAAAACGGGTACCTCCGGTAACAGCTGCGATAAATGGTTCATTGGTTATACGCCCGAGCTTCTGGCGGGTGTGTGGTACGGATATGAATATCCCGACAGTCTCTCGGACGTGAAGGGGAACCCCGCACTGACGATTTTTGATGAAATCATGCACAAGGCGGTTTCTGTTCGAACCGTGAAGCAGCGGCAATTTGACACATCAGATCATCTGGTTGCGGTGCGCTACTGCAAGGATTCGGGTAAATTGCTCGGGGAGGCTTGCAGATACGATCCCCGTGGAGACCGTTCTGAGGTAGGGTATTTCAAAAAGGGAACCGAGCCAACTGAAAGGTGCGACTGCCATGTGTGCATTTCTTATTGCGAGCATGGGGGGATCGCCTCTCGGGATTGCCCCGAGGAGGGTTGCCATACCACGGCACTTTTGCGAATTTCCCGCCATTTTCCACGGCAGGTCAAGGTGCTGGATGCACCGTACACCTACGGTGGAACGGTTGTTGAAAAAGAACGTTGTTTAACAAACAATGAGCCATATTATGCCGTTAACTATAAAACAAAGCAGAATTTCGGTATAGGCATGGATGTTGTCCCATACAATCGCATCTGCCCGACTCATACGGGATTGGAAGCATTTTGGCAAAGACGCTTGAAGATCTCATAACAGCTGCGGACCTGACAAAAAGCCCCGCGCCGAATGGCGCGGGGCAGTTTTGCATCAAGTGCTGTTTTACTTTTTGAGTTGCTTTTCTTTTTTTGTGTACCAAACAATGCCGCTGATGATGCCTGCCAAACCGACACTGACCAAGACAACGATCAAAACCGGCGGGATCAGACTCCCGGCAAAAAAGTTGACCAGAATGAAGGCATCACCCAGCACGATGGAAAGACAACCGATCAAAAACAGAATCTTCAAGGCCGTTAAAATTTTCATACTTCTTATCTCCTCTAAATTAAAATTCAACAAATGATGCCGCCACCAACCACATAATCATCCTCATAAAGCACCAGAGATTGCCCGGGGCAAATGGCGCGTTGGGGTGCTTCGAATTCGACGATCAGGGTGTTATCTCCGGTCTGCTCGACGCGGGCGGGGGATGCCTCCTGGCGGTAGCGCACCTTGGCAAGCAGGCGCATGGGGGAATCCAGCTTATCAAAAGGGATCAGATTCGGATTTTTGGCGATCAGGCGGGTGGTAAAGAGATCGGCATTTTCTCCCAAGGTTACCGTATTGTTTATGGCCGATTTTGCGGTAACAAAGGCCGGTTTCCCAAGGGCGATGCCCAGTCCCTTTCGCTGACCGATGGTATAGTGCAGCTGCCCCTTATGCCGCCCCAGCACCGCGCCCTCCCGGGAAATGTAATCACCGGGCTCGGGCGTTCTGCCGGTGATGCGGGCAATAAATGCGGCATAATCGCCATCAGGGACAAAGCAAATATCCTGGCTGTCTTTTTTGTGTGCCATGGGAAAGCTAAGGGAATCGGCGATCTCGCGGGCCTCGGCCTTGGAAAGCTCTCCCAAAGGGAATTCTGCTCTTGTCAGTGCTTCCTGTGTCAGTGACCAGAGCACATAGGTCTGATCCTTCCCGATATCTGCGGCACGTCTCAAAAGCCTCCGCCCGGACGGGCTACTTTCCAGGCGTGCGTAGTGGCCGGTGGCAATCTTGCTGTAGCCCTTGTCGGTGGCAAAATCAAGCAGAGCCCCGAACTTTATGACCCGATTGCAAAATACGCAAGGGTTGGGGGTTAGCCCTCCCTCGTAAGCTTCTATGAAATATTTTACCACGGTTTGGCGAAAGGCTTCGCCAAGCTCGGCCACGTAATGGGGAATTCCCAAAAGATCACAAACGGCAGCCGCTCCCGTTATATCGCTTTGGGCGGCTTCGGCACTTCCAATCCCTTCAGAAGCCAAGCGCATGGTCACACCGGCGGCTTCACGCCCCTGTGCGGCCAGATGAGCAGCTACGGCGCTATCCACGCCGCCACTCATAGCGATCAAAATGCTGTTATCTCTCATGTCGCATCGTTCCAGTCGTACTTGGTGAGTGTACCCTCGCCGCAGAGTCCCTCAAAATCATACTGACGCAGAATCTCAAAAACGGCGATGGCCACGGAATTGGACAGATTCAGGCTACGCAGATGCTCACGCATGGGGATGCGTACGGCACGGTCCGGGTTCTTGTACAGGAGCTCTTCGGGCAGTCCCGCGCTTTCCTTACCGAACATGATGTAGACCTTTTCAGGGTAGGAAACCTCTGTGTACATTTGCTTGCCCTTTGTCGTGAAATAAAAAATCTCGGCATTCGGATTTTTGGCGTAAAAATCCTCGAGACCGTCATAATAGGTGATATCCAGCTTATCCCAGTAATCAAGCCCCGCGCGCTTGAGCTTTTTGTCATCCACGGTAAATCCCATGGGGCGTATGAGATGCAGAGAAGCCCCTGTAGCGGCACAGGTCCTGGCAATGTTGCCGGTATTTTGGGGGATTTCGGGTTCATGTAAAACGATATTGATCTGTGGCATAATATTCCTCCGAGTCTTGCTGTCTCTATTATAGCCGATTTGGGCATTTCGCGCAAGAGATCGGAAAACAAATTGCAAATTTTTTTGCGCAGATATAGCATTTTTCTCTTATATGTAGTATAATAGATATAATTATTGAGATTTCGGAGGAATTCCATGGGACTTTTCCGCAAAATTTTCGGTTCCTACAGTGACCGTCAGATCAAAAAGCTGAAAAAAGTTGCCAACGCCATTGAGGCACTTGCCCCCAAATATGCCGAAATGAGTAACGAAGAGCTTGCTCATGTTACGGTAGATCTGAAGGCAAGATTGAAAAACGGCGAAACATTGGACGATATTCTGTGCGATGCCTTTGCCGCCGTGCGCGAGGCGGATGACCGCGTGCTGGGCAAGCGTCCTTTCTATGTGCAGCTTTTGGGCGGCATCATTCTGCACCAGGGCCGCATTGCCGAAATGAAAACAGGTGAAGGTAAAACATTGGTTGCCACCATGCCCGCTTACCTCAATGCTCTGACGGGCGAGGGCGTTCATGTAGTGACCGTCAATGACTATCTGGCGCGCCGCGACAGCGAAGAAATGGGCCGTGTCTATGCCTTCATGGGGCTTTCCACCGGCCTTGTGGTTCACGGTCTGACCCCTGCCGAAAAGCAGGAGGCCTATGCCGCAGACATCACTTACGGCACCAATAACGAGTTCGGCTTTGACTATCTGCGCGATAACATGGTGGTCTATAAAAAGGACATGGTCCAACGCGGATACGCCTTTGCCATCGTGGACGAGGTTGACTCGATCCTGATCGATGAAGCACGCACTCCCTTGATCATTTCAGGCGCCGGACAGAAATCCACCGATCTTTACGATCGTGCCAACGAATTGGTGCGTCACATGATCAAGCAGGTGCGCAAAGAGGTTGACAACAAAGAGGAGACCGATGAGGTAGAGGCCGATTATCTGGTGGACGAAAAGGCCAGAAACGCCATTCTGACTCCCCGCGGTGCCAAGCGCGCCGAGGAGTTTTTCGGTATCGAGAATCTGAACGATCCCGAAAACTCCACCATTGCTCACCATGTCAAGCAAGCCATCCATGCTTACGGCGTGATGAAGCGGGATGTGGATTATGTGGTCAATGAGAACGGTGTAATGATCGTAGATTCCTTTACCGGCCGTATTATGCCCGGTCGTCGCTATTCCAACGGCTTGCACCAGGCCATCGAGGACAAGGAGGGGGTACAGATTCAAAAAGAGAACCGCACCCTTGCCACCATTACTTTCCAGAATTATTTCCGTATGTACCACAAGCTTTCGGGCATGACAGGTACCGCTCTCACCGAGGAGATGGAGTTCCGCGAAATCTATGCTCTGGATGTGGTGGAGGTCCCCACCAATAAGCCCATGATCCGCCTGGATCACAACGATCTGGTCTATAAGAATACCAAGGGAAAATATGATGCTATCATTGCACAGATTGAGGAGTGTCACAAGAAGGGACAACCTGTCCTTGTGGGTACGGTCAGCGTTGATAAGTCAGAGGAGCTTTCGGCACGACTGAAAAAGCATGGCATTCAGCATAACGTGCTCAATGCCAAGCACCATGAGAGAGAAGCTGAGATCGTAGCCCAAGCGGGTAAGTTCGGCGCCGTGACCATCTCTACCAACATGGCGGGACGCGGTACCGATATTATGCTGGGCGGGAACCCCGAATTCATGGCCAAAAACGAGATGCGCAAGCAAGGGATCTCCGAGGATCTGATCGCCATGGCCACCGGTACTGCCGATATTGATGATGACGAGATCCGTGAAGCGCGTCTGACCTTCCAGAAATTGAACGAGCACTTCAAGAGACAGATCGCGCCCGAGGCAGACCGTGTCCGTGAGGCGGGCGGCCTTTATATTCTGGGAACCGAGCGGCATGAGAGCCGCCGCATCGACAATCAGCTGCGTGGTCGCTCGGGCCGTCAGGGTGATCCGGGTGAATCCCGCTTCTTCCTGTCTCTTGAGGATGATCTTATGCGTCTGTTCGGCGGTGAACGGATGCAGGGCATGGTTGAGCGTTTGGGACTTCCCGAGGATCAGCCCATCAACGCCCGCATTCTTTCCAATTCCATCGAGGGGGCGCAAAAGCGCATCGAGGATAACAATTTTAAACGCAGAAAATATGTGTTGACCTATGATGATGTCATGAACCAACAGCGCAATCTGATTTACAGTCAGCGCCTGGAGGTGCTCAACGGGGAGGATATTTCGGGAACCATCCGCTCCATGATGCGCACTTCCATTGAGGAAACGGTCGCACTCTTTGCCACGGAGGATGATCCCGCTCTTTGGAATCTTGAGGGGATCGAGAAGCAATACGGCGGATATCTGCTCAAGCCCGGTGACCTGAATGCCGAGCTCATGGTCGAGGAAAAATGGAAGGAAAAAGACCTGGTGGGGTTCATTCTTGAAAAGGCCTTGACTGTTTATGACAGTAAAGCCGAGCTTTTCGGTGCAGATGTTTTCCATGAGGTTGAGCGCTCGATCCTGCTACAGACGGTTGACCGCCACTGGATGGAGCACATTGACATCATGGACGACCTCAAGGAGAGCATCGGTCTGCAAGCTTATGCCCAGAGGGATCCGGTCAACGAGTACCGTCTGCAGGGTGCCGATATGTTTGAGGAAATGGTTGCCGAGATCCGTTCCGAGACGGTTCGTATCATTCTTTCTGCCGTTCCGCGTACGCAAACGATCCAGCGTGTGCAGGTTGCAAAGCCCTTAAAAGAGAGCTTTGCCGGCGAGGAGGGACAGGAGAAAAAGAAAACCATTGTGGTACGCAAGGCGGAAAAGGTCGGCAGAAACGATCTCTGTCCCTGCGGCAGTGGAAAGAAGTATAAAAAATGCTGTGGGGCACCGCAAAACGGCGGGACACAGTCATAACGGAACATCAAAAAGGAAGGGGGAGTGAAATATGGGATTCGGTTGGTTGTTGATCGGCTACTTCTTTGCCAATGTCATGTCTCTTTACTCTCCGCTTTCCTTTGCCATGCTGGCAGGGTATCCCATGATGATCATGGGGCTTTACCACCTGGCGCCGTACCACCCGCGGTTCCGATATACCTTCTATGCCTCTTTTGTGTCTTTGCCGCTTGCGATCTATTTCGCTTTGTACGGGTTTTCGCAAATGGGATTTGGTTATTTTCCTTTTTTCACGGGCACCTTTTATACAGTAATGGAATGGTGCTACTTCGCTTTTTCGCTCCTTTTCCATGCTCTTTTCCTGTTTGCTGTCGCAGGATTAACGCGGGAATTGGGATTGATCGCCCTTGAGGGAAACGCTTGGCGTAATCTTATTTTTGTGGGAACTTACTATCTGCTTGACGGTATTGCCCGCATGCCCATCCCGTGGATCATGGCGCATCAGGGATATTTTTCTCTTTCCCTGATCCTGTTGCGTATTTGTTTTATCCTGCTGAATATCTATCTGATCTATAAATGTTATCGGTACATCTGTCCCGAAGGAGAAGAAAATATGCCGGATAAGCTTTCTCAAAAGAGCAAAAAACAAAAAAGGGAAAAGGAGGATAAGAAATGATGCGTCGCCATACACGCCCGATCCGCTTTGGACTTGTATTTTTCGGCTTGTTCTTTTTCTTCAATCCATACTTTGCCGTCATTGATGTTCTGCCCGATTTCATTGGGTGCTTACTTATTTGTGCGGGGCTTTCCCGTGCTGCTTTGATTCATCCGGATATGAAAACGGCCCGTACCGCTTTTCTCAAGGTGGCAGCCGTTGATGTGCTGGAGAATCTTTCTTTGATGGTGATCTTCGGTATGGGGAGCGGAGCCGAGCAGCCCACCTCGCTCCTCATTGCGGCCTTTGGAGCGGCTGTACTGGAGCTCATGTTTTTAGTCCCCGCCGTGCGGGCCTTGTTTGACGGATTTCTTGCTCTTTCCACCACCCATGATTGTGTTGCTCTGTACGGGAACAGCTATGGCGGCGTTTCCTATATCGACGGTGTCAGCCGGCTGACGTTGATCTTCCTTTTTTTCCGCGAAGTCGTTTGCCTTTTGCCAGAATTTACATCGTTGACCACCAGCTCCTACAGTGATTCTGCCTTCAATCGCATTTATGACTATATCGGCCTGATGCGTGTCTTTGCCTGCATCCTGGTGACATTGGCAGGGCTTTATTGGTTGATTCGATTGCTTGGATTTTATCGCAGACTCCGTCGGGAAGAGAATATGCTGGTCGCCTTGGGAGAACAGCACCGTGCCTATTACGATGCACATCCCGGTATTGCGGTAGAGCACCGTTACGGCTGGTCCTTTCTGTTGCTGATATTGGGCGTCTTTTTGCTCACTGATTTTTATCTGGATTTCAGCAATATTTTCCCGGATTATCTGGCGGCCGCTCTGATCCTGGGCGGGGTACTGATCTCCGATGCAGATCGTAAGTATCGCATCTGTACTGCAGTGGCGGCATGCGTCTATGGAATTATTTCCGCTGTTTCCGGTCGCTTTTCCTATGATTTTGTCAATCAATACAGCGCGGGGGAGATTGCCAAAAACGCAGAAGCAAGTCAAGCTTATTTTCAAATGTGGATGATGGCTTTGGTTGAATTTCTTGTGTTTTTGGTCTTGCTTGCTTCGCTTTTGCTGATGCTACGTGCCGTTATCAAAAAATGGGCGGGATATCGGGCGCATTATGAATCCGAGTTCGAGACGAGATGTCATAGAGATCTGCTTGCCGAATTTGATGGACAATTGATCCGTTGCTTCGTGTTCGGATTTATCAGCGGACTGCTTTCCTTCCTTTATGACTACATCAAGGAATTGCCCGGTGAGGGTTTCCTCCATGTCTTGGAGTTTACCTGGATTTTCGATTTTTGCGGTGCCGTTCTCTTTGCGGTGCTGTTTACCTCTTTGCTGTCAAATATTTACAGCGAGATCAAAAACAGATTTTTGTATGACTGAATAGTTTTCAAGCTTGCGCTCCATACTAACCGTGTACCCCGAATGAAATGATAAGGAGACACAAAAATGGAAAACCGCAATCAGAATCAGAACCAGAATCAGCAGAACCAGAGCCAAAGCAACAATCAGAATCAGCAGGGCCAGAACCGACAGAGTCAAAACCAAAATCGCGAAGGTCGCCCCGAAAACAAGCGTAACAACGAGCGCAACTGATTTTGAACATGCAGCAAGGAGTCGGAAAAATTCCGACTCCTTTTTCTTTTCTCACCGTTGCATTTTATGGCGAAATATAGTATAATAAAGTGAAAGAAAAAGAGAGGTTCACTATGTCGGATTTAAAAGAACGCTATCTGACCGCCAAGCGCGGTTTGTTTGATCTTTATTACGCTTCGCTCAACGAGCGTCAACGCGAAGCGGTCTATCATATCATGGATCCTTTGTTGATTCTGGCAGGTGCGGGGAGCGGTAAAACCACCGTTCTTGTCCGCCGCATTGCTTACATCATTCGTTATGGCAATGCCTATCACAGTGATCAGGTACCGCAAAGCCTGACCGAGGATCATGTGGCCGCTCTTGAGGCCGCGTTACTTAGCTCACCGTCTCAAAAAGAGCTGGAGGAGCTGCTTTGCGAATTTGCAAACGATCCTTGTCCGCCTTGGCGTGTCTTGGCCATCACCTTTACCAATAAAGCGGCCAATGAGATCAAAGCCCGTCTTGCCGCTGCTTTCCCAGATGATCCCGATCTGCCGAGCAGCATTTGGGCAGGAACCTTCCATTCGATCTGTATGCGCATTCTGCGCCGCTATTCCGCCGAGGCGGGGCTTCAACCCGGCTTTACGGTTTACGATACCGATGATCAGAAAAAGGCCATGAAGACGGTTCTTTCTTCGCTGAATATCGACGAAAAGGTTCTGCCCGTTAAAACCGCTCTCAACCAGATCAGCCGCGCCAAGGATAAGCTGATCTCTCCCGAGAATTTCCTTTTGGAAGCAGGGAACGACTACCGCATGAAGCTGATTGAAAAGGTCTATGCGGCCTATCAGAAGCGCCTTTCCGATTCCAATGCTCTGGATTTTGACGACATCATTGTTCGTACGGTGGATCTGCTTCGCACGCACGAGGATATTCTGCGCTCCTATCAGAATCAATTCCGATTTGTATCGGTGGACGAGTACCAGGATACCAACCAGGCTCAGTTTCGTTTGACCGAGCTTTTGTCGGGGGGGGACCGTAACCTGATGGTGGTGGGCGATGACGATCAGAGTATCTATAAATTCCGCGGCGCTACCATCGAAAATATTCTGCAATTCACCAAGGTGTTCCATCCGGCAACCCTGATCCGTTTGGAGCAGAACTACCGCTCCACTCAGTGCATTCTGGATGCCGCCAATGCGGTGATCTCTCACAATACCAAGGACGACGCAATGCGCAAAACCCTGTTCACCGACCGTGGTGAGGGGAGTAAGATCCATGTGCTCAATCCCGAGCATCAGAATGCCGAGGCTCGTATGATCGTAGATGCTGTCCAGCGCGCCGTGGCGGCAGGGGAGTGTCATTATCGCGACTTTGCCGTGCTGTTCCGTGCCAATGCGCAGTCCAACGCTTTGGAAACCGCCTTTGCCCGCAGTGCCGTGCCTTACCGCATGCTTGGCGGTGTGCGCTTTTCGGATCGAAAAGAGATTCGTGACATCGTGGCATATCTCCAGTTGATTGAAAATCATCGGGATCGGGAGCGCTTGCGACGTATCATCAACGAGCCCCGTCGGGGAATCGGTGACAAGACACTGGATGCGATTGCCGAAATTGCTGATAACGAGGATTTCAGCATGTTTGAAGTTATGGAACGTGCCGACGCCTATGTAGCGCTTTCCCGTTCTGCAAAGACCTTAAAGACCTTTGCCAATCTGATCAACGAGCTGACAGAGCTTTTGTCTACCATGGAGCTGGATGCTTTTGTGGATGAGGTGCTGGAGCGCACCGGTTACCGTCAGATGATCCGCGATATGGGGCAGGAGGAGGCCGAACGGCTGGACAACTTGGATGAGTTTATTTCCAGCGTTAAGGAATACATGGATAGCGTAGATCAGCCTTCACTCAGCGAATTTTTGCAGAACACCGCTTTGGTTGCCGATGTGGACCGTTATGATGATAATGCCGATGCCGTTGTATTGATGACCATTCACAGTGCAAAGGGATTGGAGTTTCCGCGCGTCTTTCTGCCGGGCTTTGAAGAGGGAATATTCCCGGGGCTGCAGACCGTCATGGCAGGCCCCGAGGAGATCGAGGAGGAACGGCGTCTTGCCTATGTGGCCATTACCCGTGCCAAGGATCAGCTTTACATCATGCACGCAAAATCCCGTATGCTATACGGACACACCTCTTGCAATCCTGCATCCCGTTTCCTTACCGAGATTCCAGATCGCCTTTTGGATATGCCCCGTGACAACGCTCCCCGGCCACATGCAACAGGCGTGGCCGGATATCGTCCTCCGGAGTCCGCCAGACAGATCGCGGCAAAAGATCCTATTACCGTGGGGCGTCCGACGGCGCGTCCAACAGCCGCCCTGCAGCAGTTTGCTGCCGGTGATCGGGTACGCCATATGACCTTTGGAGATGGCTTGATCCTTTCGGTTACCAAGATGGGAGCTGACACCCTTTATGAGATCGCTTTTGATACCAAAGGTACCAAAAAGCTCATGGCAACTTATGCAAAATTAAAGAAAATATAAACGGAGGTCGCACTTTGAAAGAAAATAAGTTCTTTTCCGAGCATGCCATTCATCTGGCCACTGCGTGCGCCGTACTGGCATTATTGCTTTTTATCCCTGCAAGTGTGGTCAAAACAACCGGTGTCCGTGTCTTCTTTTTCGTTATGGTGGCTCTGCTGATGGTGGGGGGATGCGTAATCCTTTACCTTTCTCACCGTACTAAGGGGGGACGGATCCATTATTTCCTTTACGATCGGCGGCGAAATACGGTCTTGCCCAAAAGCGCATTGAATTTTGAATTGATCCGCGACAGTGTTGATTGCTACCTTTCCGAATATATCGAGAATGCTTTGTCCCTGTGGAAGGAAATCCCTAAAAAATTGCGCATCCGACTGGAAGAGGAGCCGCAGTTCAAGCCGTTGATCGCTTACCGTATGCTGGCCGAGCTCTCAACAAAGGACCCCGAAAATATATTGGACACCTTTTCAAATGCAGATGACCGTGCAGTCGGTTATATTTGCCGTGCCATCCACGACAGCGACGATGCCGATATGGCTGATTATCTATTCGAATTGAAAAAGAATATTGAGCACGATCGTGCACGCATATCCGTCTTCTTCAACAAAAACCGCCGTTGCTTTGAAGAGAGAATGCTCCGTTACGTGGAGCGCCATTTTGAGGAATTTTACATAAATAAAGCCGATCAAAAATGACTTTCCACTCCCGAAGTGGTAATACCACTTCGGGAGTGGCTTTTTTGAAACTTTTTGTATTCATATTTTGATTTACAAACCAATAGAAATATGTTACAATAAAGACAATGTAAGGAGGTCTTTTATGAGTTATTTACTGATTTTATTGTTGATACTGTTATATACCATGCAATCCTTTTTCTGCAAGGTCTATACCGATAATTATCCCGGGGCCCCCACGGCAACAACGCCCGTGTTTTCGGTGGTGAGCGGTCTCACGACCGCACTGGTCACCTTGATTTTTGCGCTGTTCTCCTTGCCGTTCCATTTTTGTTGGCAGGTGGCACTTCTGGGCATCATCAATGGTGTTGTGGCGGCTGCATATAACGCCTCCATGATCAAGGCCTCTCAGCGTGGCCCTTATTCTATCCAAATGGTATTCATGCTTTCCGGCGGCATTCTGCTTCCGGCATTTGTGGCATTTATTTACGGTGACCGTCTTTCGTTGGGGCAGTGGATCTCGGTAGCGGTCATCGTTGTGTCTATCTTTCTTGTCAGCAAGAAAAAAGGAGAAAAGCTCGGCTCCGGCGATCTCTTGTTCTGGGTGTTTTGCATCAGTCTGTTCATTTTTAACGGTGCTTACGGTGTTTTGTTTGATATTCAACAAAATCGATGGGCAGCTACGGCTGAGTCCAAAAATGAAATGATCATGTTTACCTTTGCCACATCGGCGTTTATCAATGCTATTATGGGCTTTGTGCAACGGAAAAAGCAATTCGTGACAGACTTCAAGCAAACGCGCAAATCGGGGATTTTCCTGGTATTGTGCTCAATCGCTACTGCTCTTGCCATTAATTTGTTGGTTTTCATCATGCCGTTGATCGATATCACGGTGCTTTATACCTTTGATAACGCAGGTGTGCTATTGTTCAGTGTCCTTTGCTCCTTTGTTTTTCTGAAAGAAAAGCTATGGGTTACCAACATTATTGGTTGTGTTTTGATGGGCGCGGGACTTGTGGGTATGGTGGTACTTTAAATTAAAATAGTTCAAAAAGGATTTCGGCCGATTTTGTCGAAATCCTTTTTCCTTTTCACCCATAAATTGAATCGGTTCAAAAGTCGGGCAAGAGAGAAACTAAAATCAAAAGGAGTTGAGAAAGATGAAAAAAAGGTTATTCGCTCTGTGCACCGCGTTCACAATGATTTTTTGCTTGACATTGCAATCCGGCGCCATCGGCAGTGAATTGCACTGGTACTGTACAAGACAAAAGGCCCATCGACAGGCTCTGGCGGCTCCCGAATTGCGTTTTGTAGAGGAGTGCGGAGGATATTATATCGACCATGCTCATGGTGACGGGGCCCGGGAAAAGGTCGTTTATCTCACCTTTGATGCCGGTTATGAAAATGGCAATGTGGAAAAGGTTCTGGATACGCTGAAAGAAACACAGACTCCGGGGGCGTTTTTCATATTGAAGCATTTGGTAGAGGCTAATGCCGATCTGGTGCGTCGCATGAATGAAGAAGGACATTTGGTCTGCAATCATACGGCTCATCATCCCAATCTGTCGGGAGCATCAAAAGAAAAAATCAAAAGTGAGTTAGAGGAGCTGGAGAAGGCTTGTCTGGATGCGGGGATCACCACTTCGCCCTATTTCAGACCGCCCGAGGGCAGCTTTTCAAAGGAGTTATTGGAAAATGTGCAGGAGCTTGGGTACAAAACAGTGTTCTGGAGTTTTGCCTACGCCGATTGGGATAATGCCCGTCAGATGGCGCCGGATGCCGCCTTGCGCTGTATTCTTGACAATGTCCACAACGGAGCGGTGCTCTTACTGCACCCCACCTCCGCCACCAATGCCGAGATCCTTCCGCGTCTGATCGCGGCACTTAAGGAGGAAGGGTACCGTTTTGGTACTCTGGATGAGCTGTGCGGCGGTTGAGTTGTATCCTGCGGCGAGGAGGTTGTGCGATGATCGTTTGCTTGCTTCTGTGTGTATTTTCATGCAAAACCGCCGCCCAGGCGCAGGTGATCTACCGTTATGCCTCCAAAACCGGTAAGGCCCAGATCGCACTGACATTTGATGACGGACCGCATCCTCGATATACGCCCATCATTCTGGATATTTTAAAGGAGTTTGGCATACCGGCTACCTTTTTTGCCGTTGGCGTCAATGTTGAAACCTATCCTCAATTGATTCGCCGTATTGTGGAAGAAGGGCATGAATTGGGAAATCACACCTACAATCATTATCATGTGGCTAAAATGAGCACCGAAACACTGTTACGGGATATCTCGCTTTGCAGCAATGCCATTGAAAAGATCACCGAGCAAAAACCGCGTTATTTCCGCCCGCCCGAGGGGGTTTGCAACGGTGATGTGAAAGAGATCTGCGGCAATGCGGATATGACCATTGTCATGTGGAGCGTAGACACACGGGATTGGGCGCATACGCCCATCAGCGAGATCTGTAACAATGTACGGCATAATACCAAAAACGGCTCTATCATCCTCATGCACGATTTCATCGGAAAAAACAGCCCAACCCCCGAAGCGTTGCGGCAAATCATTCCGATGCTTCGCGAGTTGGGCTATGAATTTGTAACAGTCAGTCAACTGTTGGAGGGGGAAGGGTGACCTCGGTGTCACTCTTCTCGCTTTCCGTAACCTGATCTTCCTCCTCTACGGGAGAAGAATCGTCCGGATCTTCGGGCTTGGATTCGTTATAAGCGTCGATCATATATCGCTGAATGACAGGCCATGCGGCATATGCGGCAATGAATCCGGCCAGAGCGGGGAGATAGAACAGGGGAAGGATCAACGGGAGGGAAAAGCCAACACTGAGACTGGGAACGATCAAGGCTACATTCACCCCGATCACTGCAACCAAACCGATCAGCGCCACTGCATTTCGTTTGATGCCCAATGCCACAAAGATCAAAGCATTCTTCAAGATTTTGCGGATTGACAGATCAAAGGTGATCATCATGTGGTAGATGTAGAACCGCATCACGGTATAAACAAATGCCAGAACAATGAACAGAATGTACATGACACCGAAAATAAAGGTATCGGCCAGGGCACTGAAATAGAAGAAATCAAAGGCAAGCACAAAAATGACAAGGATATCCAGAATGCCAAAGAAAAAGCCTTGCTTCAGATTGCGGCGAATTGCATAAAAGTAATCGGAAAAGAGAAAGCAGGAGTCTCCGCGCACCAGACTACGCAGATTGTAAGTAGCCCCTACATTCTGCCATCCCCAGGTCAGCACCGTAAAGGCAATCAGCAGAATGATGGCGACTGTGCGGCCGGGGGTCAGAACAGGAATGTTGAGCTGTCGCGAGAATGTACCCAATAACAGATTGGTCGTGGGAGAGCCTCCCGCAATACTGACACCAAGCAAGGGCGCATACATGGCACTCTCCACCGTGGGCATGGTATCACCGAAAAGGTAGATAATAACCGCGGCGATCAGGGGAACATATTGTACCACCATCATCAGATTGAGGGACATCAGCTTACCGAGCTTGCGCCAAAGAAGCTTAAAAAAGTATCGTAGAGTCGGTGTGGTATCTTCGGCTACCGCGTCGGGGCGGTCGGTGTTACGCCCAAAGAATTTCTTTTTCTTTTCGTTTTCCATGTGACTTCCTTTCCGATCGTTTTATGAAAACGGGATGGATATCATGCCAAAGGTGGCAAGGATCTCCGGCACAAGATAGTAAAGAGAAAGCGCCAAAGCGGTAAAAAGCAGTCCTTCCAGTAAATAGCGACCGAAGGGACGTGAAAAAATCAGTCGCGTATCCCGTGCCGTACAAAGGAAAGAGAAAAGCTCGGCACGGGCGGCAGCAAGGGAAAATAGCAAAAGGGAAAATACCAGAAGGAAGAAGCAGGCGTTCCAAGGCAGAATCCCAATTGCACCCAACCGAGTCCATTGAGTTACTTGATAGAGAATCGCCACATCATAAAATGCTTTTGCCGCCGAAAGCAGTAATAAGTAAGGCTTGGTAACGGTCAGTAGTGCCCCCAACAGTGCCAGTGGCACAAACAGAAATTCAACCAGGCCTGCCCGCTCAAAGGATACCTGCAACACGCCGCGAAGGGCACAGAGCACCGCTACGGGTGTTGCAATCAGATAGCAGATAAAAAAACGCAGAAAAAGCCTGGAAGTGACGTTATCACCATCAGTCGGTTCCCGTTTTTTGTTCATGATATCACCCCCAACATCACTATATGGGGGCAAAAGGGGTATTTATACCAATAACATTGTTATTGTAACATAAAACGACATAAAAATCAAGCAAAGATTCTGTAAACGAAAGCAGCCGTGACCCCAAAGGGGTCACGGCGCGTTTTAAGCACCTTCGGTGATGTCAAGAGCGGTTTCGCGCAGAAGAACATATTCCGGCGGCTTTTTGCCGCGTACCGAATCGGGGGTGATAACCACCTCTGCCACGTCCTTGCGGGCGGGAATCTCATACATGGTCTCCTGCATCATATTTTCCATGATGGCACGAAGTCCGCGGGCACCGGTATTCCGCTCCAATGCCAGCTCGGCAATCGCCTCCATGGCACCTTCCGCAAAGGTCAGACGAACACCGTCCATCTCAAATAGCTTTTGGTACTGACGCACCAGAGAATTTTTGGGTTCGCTGATGATACGCACCAAGGCACTCTTGTCCAGCTCATTCAAAGAAACGATCACGGGGATACGTCCCACCAATTCGGGAATCAGGCCGTACTTGACAATATCGTGAGGCAAAACATCCCGATAGATGCCCACTTGCTTTTTTTCTTCTTTTTTGAGAATCTCACTGCCAAAGCCGACCGTATGATTGCCTTTGCGTCTTTCAATAACCTTATCCAAGCCTTCAAAAGCACCACCGCAAATAAACAGGATGTTTTTGGTGTTGATCTGAATGAATTCCTGATTGGGGTGCTTGCGTCCGCCCTGCGGCGGCACATTGGCCACCGTTCCCTCGAGAATTTTCAACAATGCCTGCTGAACCCCCTCACCCGAGACGTCGCGGGTAATGGATCGGTTCTCGCTCTTTCGGGCGATCTTATCGATTTCATCAATATAAATGATGCCGCGTTCTGCCAGAGAAATATCGAAATCTGCCGCCTGAATGAGGCGCAGAAGTATATTTTCTACATCTTCGCCTACATAACCGGCCTCGGTCAGCGTGGTAGCATCGGCAATGGCAAAGGGAACCTGCAGCGTCTTGGCCAGAGTCTGGGCCAGATAGGTTTTTCCCACACCCGTAGGGCCCAGCAGAAGCACGTTGCTTTTTTGCAGCTCCACACCGTTTTCGTTGGTGGCAGCAGTATTTTTATTGCCTTTTTTATGCGGTGTGCTTTGCTCGGCATAAAGGACACGCTTATAGTGATTATAAACCGCCACCGAAAGGGCGACCTTGGCCTCGTCCTGGCCGATGACATACTCATCCAGAGCGGCCTTGATCTGCGTGGGACGGGGAAGCGTATCCAAAGTAAAGCCGCTATGATTTGCAGTCTGTTCTTCTGTCTCGCTGATCAATTCCGCACAGGCATCCACGCAGTAATCGCAGATATAAAGGCCTGTAGGGGAAGGGATCAGAAAATTTGCCTGATTTTCATTTCTGCCGCAAAAAGAGCAGTAACGAGAAGAATGTCCGCCCTTGTTCGTGGTCGTATTTGCCATGATAACCTCTTTGTCGTTAAAAATATTAGGCGCGCTTTGCGAGTACTTTGTCTACCAGACCGTAAGCAAGCGCCTGGTCTGCGGTCATGAAATTGTCGCGGTCGGTATCGCGGGCGATTTCCTCCACAGATTTACCTGTGTTTTCAGCAAGAATGCGATTCAGTGTATCGCGGGTACGCAGGATCAGGTCGGCCTGGATCTTGATGTCAGAGGCCTGACCCTTTGCACCGCCCAAGGGTTGATGGATCATGATCTCACTGTTGGGGAGTGCCAGGCGTTTGCCCTTGGTGCCGGAAGAAAGCAGAAATGCGCCCATGGATGCGGCCATACCAATGCAGATGGTGGAAACGTCGCACTTGATGTAGTTCATGGTGTCGTAGATCGCCATACCTGCTGTTACGGAGCCGCCGGGGCTGTTGATATAAAAGGAAATATCCTTATCGGGATCCTGTGCTTCGAGAAAGAGCATCTGTGCTACCACAAGGGATGCGGTGGTGTCATTGACTTCGTCGGAAAGAAATACGATGCGGTCATTGAGCAGACGGGAAAAAATGTCAAAGGAACGCTCACCATGGCCGGTTTGCTCAACAACCATGGGAACAAGGGCGTTATTGCGGAAAAAATCCATCATAATTCTTTTCTAACCTCCGTAAAATGATATTTTCCGATATATGCAAGTAGCATAGTAGCCGCGACAATCTGCCGCGGCTACGTGGGTCATAGATTATTCGGCCTTGTCGGCATCTTTCTTGGCAGTGGTCTTTTTTGCAGCGGGCTTTTTGGCGGGAGCTTTTTCGGCATCCTCACCCTCAGCCTTCTTGGCCGCAGTGGTTTTCTTGGCAGGAGCCTTTTTGGTTGCGGGCTTCTTTTCCGCTTTGGGAGCCTCATCCGTGATCACGGCCTTTTCGCGAACCAGATCCATGGCCTTCTTCACACGCATATCGTCGGTGATGGCATCGTTGGGGATGCTTTCCTTCACCTGATCCACAGGCATATTGTATGCATCGGCAATGCGCTGATATTCGGCATTGATGTCCTCTTCGGTTGCCTCGAGCTTTTCGATCTCGGCAATCTTTTCCAGGGCCAGACGAGCCTTGACCTGACGCTCTGCCTGGGGACGGAACTGCTCGCGCAGGCCGTCAAGAGTCATGCCGGTGTACTTGATATAGGTGTTGAGATCAAGACCGGACTGACGGAGTCTCATGTCGTAATCACGCAGGAAGTTCTCGGCCTCGGCATCGAACATGGGGGCGGGAATATCGGCGTTCAGCTTCTCAATGAGAGCATCGACCAGCTTTTCATCGGCGGCGGCATTGGCGCTGTCGGTGTGTCTTTTCTCGATCTTTGCCTTCATATCGGCCTTGTATTCAGCAAAGGTGTCAAATTCGGAAACATCCTTTGCAAACTCGTCATCAAGCTCGGGGAGCTCGGTGCGGGTCAGGGCGTGCAGCTTGCACTTGAATACAGCAGGCTTGCCGGCAAGCTCCTTGGCATGATACTCGGTGGGGAAGGTAACATTTACATCAAACTCCTCGTCGATCTTCTTGCCGACGATCTGATCCTCAAAGCCGGGAATAAAGGTATTGGAGCCCAGCTTGAGAGCGTAGTCCTCACCCTTGCCGCCGTCGAATGCCTTACCTTCGCAGAAGCCTTCATAATCGATCACGGCGGTGTCGCCGGTTTCGGCAGCACGGCCGAGCACCTCGGTCTCGCGGGAATTGCGCTCACGAACCGTTTCGATCTCGCGATCAACCTCCTCATCGGTGACGGGAGCAACGGTACGGGTAACGGCAAGTCCCAGATAATCGGCTATCTCAACATCGGGCTTTACAAAGACCTTGGCGGAGAGCACCAGACCGTTGTCATCAAGAGAAACGATATCAAACTCGGGCTGAGCCACAGGGCTGATTTTGGATTCCTCAAGAGCTTTGCTGTACGCATCGGGGATGAGATCGTTAATGGCGGTTTCATAGAACACGCCCTTTCCGTACATCTTCTCGATGATGGCACGCGGAGCCTTGCCCTTACGGAAACCGGGAATGCTCATTTTCTTACCTTCCTTTTGAAACGCCTTGTTTACAGCCGCCTCAAAAGTCGCCGTATCAACCGAGATCTGCAGCTCGTACTTGCTTGCCTCGATTTTTTCAGCTTTGACCAATTTCATTTTTTCATCCTCCAGAGATTGAAAATTTCATACATCGTATATTTTACTGTTTTCCGTGGCGTTTGTCAAGAGTTTTCCACAAAATAACAGTGAAACATCGGTTTTTTCGCCTTTACAAAATACGCAAAGGGGAAAAATCAAGAAAATCCGACGAGATCATCGTCAAAGTAAGGTTACCGATCTGCCGTGTGGCAGGGGCGGTATAAACACCGTGTATATGACCGTGGTAGCAACGGCGGATGCCGTAACTTTTCAAAAGCTCCAGTATTTCACCACACTCAAAGCCGTTCCAAACGGGCGGAAAATGAAGAAAAACCAAAATTTCCTTATCTGCGTGTTCCCCGCGGCGCAACGCAACGGCGGCATCCAGACTGAGCTTTAACCGCAACACCTCTCGGTTGACGATCTTGGCATAATCGACCTCGCCCACGGTCTGTTGCTGTCCTTCCTCCGCAAACCACCCGCGGGTACCGCAGATGATGTAATTTTCGATCACATACGCATTGTTGTAAAGAAGGTGCAGGGAAGAAATGTCATTTTCATCAAAAAAGCGCCCCATTTTGGCGGCGGTCTCCCACCAGAAATCGTGGTTGCCCTTGCCCAGGTACTTTTGCCCCGGCAGAGATTCCAACAGAGAAAAATCCGCTTTAGCTTCGGCCAGGTTCATGGCCCAAGAAACATCCCCCGGTACCACGACCGAGTCATTTTCTTTGACAATGGCGCGCCAATTTTTACATAATTTTTCGGTGTAGCCGCACCACCTGGCGCCGAATATGTCCATGGGATGATCCGAAGCGCAGGATAAATGCAGATCGGCAATAACAAAAAGTGACATATCGGCTCCTTTCAAAAAATCGGTATAATTCATGCAAAAGCGGGGGACACTGATAACATCCCGGGAAAGGAGATGAAATCGTAATGGAAATGAACGAAAAGAACAACGGCACCGTAAATAGCGGTATCAGCTGTGATGTAAAGAACTGTCAGTATCACGAGGGAGACTGTCATTGCACCGCTGCAAAGATCGCTGTCGGTCCCAGCTTTGCAACCTCCAGCACTGACACCGTGTGCGCTACTTTTAAGCCTAAGAAGGACTGATTTTATCTTTTCTTGCAATACGGAGCGATTTTTCGCTCCGTATTGTTTTTTGCATTACCCCAGATACTTCTGAACAGCCTTCCACATATCGGCAGAAGGAACCACGTCGGTAAAGCGCACCTTGCGTTCTCCGATTCCACGAAGCGGATAAGGGATCTCGGTGCTTGTCCGCGCCGAGAGCTCATCCAGAGCAGCAAGAGGATCGGAGGGAGTCTCGCCGTAAAGCGAGCGATAAACATCGTTGGCAAACTTGTAGGGGCTTGCGGTAGAGGCAACCACCATGGGCTTGCGGTCACCGGTCTGTGCGATGTACTGCTCGGCGGCAGAGAGTGCTACTGCGGTATGGGTATCGGCAAGATAGCCACAACGCTCCATGGTGCGTCGAATGGTGTCGGCGGTTTTGGCCTCGTCGGTAAAGAAGCCGCAGAAGGATTCGTCGATCTTGGCCTTCACATCGGCATCCACGGTGTATGCGCCGGTCTTGTTGAGCGATTCCATGTATTTGGTCGTGCGCTCGGCACCGGCGACAAAGTAGATCAGTCGCTCCAGATTGCTGGAAATGAGGATGTCCATCGAGGGCGACATGGTCAAATGGAAGGTACGGTTACGATCGTATGTGCCGGTGTTAAAAAAGTCGGTCAGCACGTTATTCTGGTTGGAGGCACATACCAGACGGTCAATGGGTAGGCCCATGAGCTTTGCGATATAGGCGGCCAGAATGTTGCCGAAGTTGCCGGTAGGAACGGTCACATTCATTTTTTCGCCCATCTTCAAGGTGCCTTTGTTTAACAGGTCGCAGTAGGCGGATACATAATAAACGATCTGCGGTGCAAGACGCCCCCAGTTGATGGAGTTTGCAGAGGAGAAGAAGTAGCCCTTGTCGTTCAGATAGGAAACGGCGTTCTTATCCGAAAAGATCTTCTTGACACCGGTCTGTGCATCGTCGAAGTTACCGTTGATGGCACATACATAGACGTTATCACCGGTTTGGGTCTGCATTTGCAGTTTCTGCACCCGGCTGACGCCGTCCACGGGATAGAATACAGCGATCTTGATACGGTCGATATCCTTATACCCCTCCAATGCGGCCTTTCCGGTATCACCCGAGGTGGCCACCAGGATCAGCGCGGTACGCTCCTCTCCGGTCTTGACAAGGGCACGGGAGAGCAGACGGGGCATGATTTGCAACGCCATATCCTTGAAAGCCGCAGTGGGGCCGTGCCAAAGCTCCAGACTGTGGATGGTATCATCCAGTGCCACAAGAGGTGCGGCGCCGCCCACGAAGGAGGTTTCGGCATAAGCGGCACGGCAATCGGCAAGCAATTCTTCCTCGGTATAATCCGAAAGGAATTTGCCCAGTATCCCGGCGGCACGGGTAGGATAATCCGCCGAGCGCAGTGCCTCGATTTCCTCAAAGGTCAGTGTGGGGATCGATTCGGGCACAAAGAGACCGCCATCGGCGGCCAGACCTTGCTTGATGACCTGCGCGGCAGAATACTTTGCGGCATTTTGATCACGGGTGCTTTGAAATTTCATGATAAAACTCCTTTATTTTAAGGTAGATTTTCGATAAGAAAGAGGGAACCGTTTTGAAAAAACAAACGGTCGATCTGTGCTTGTGTAAAACCGCTTTTGCTCATGGTATGGGCAATGCGGGGTAAGGTAGACAGGGAATCTATACCGTCGGGCAGAGCATCCACACCGTCGAGATCGGTGCCGAGCACAATGGAGCCTTCGCCACCCACATTCATGAGATGACGGATATGAGCCGACACATCATCAAGGGTGGCGCGGGACTGCCTTGTGAGAAACGGGGGATAGAGATTCACCCCGATCACGCCGCCCGAAAGGGCGATTGCGCGGATCTGCTCATCTTCAAGATTGCGACGGTGAGGCATCAGCGCAAATGCGTTGGAGTGAGTAGCAACAAACGGCTTTGCGGCGACACGGCAGAGGGAGGCAACATCCCGAACGGTGGCGGGAGAAGCGTGAGAAACATCGGGAATGATGCCAAGCTTCAAAAAACGAACCACCGCCTCGTGACCGAAGGGCGTCAAGCCCGCATCGGTATTCCAGGCACCGCCGATGATGCTCGTATCTTTCCAGGTCAGCGTTGCAAGTCGTATACCCATGTCAAAAAGCGTATCGGCCCGATAAATATCACCGTCCAGAATCCGTGCATCCTCTATAGTTGGAAGAAAGGCAGGGAAATGGTGATAGGCAGCCGATTGAAAGGACTGACGGTTGGTGATGATCTGCGCATCGCAACGCCTTGCGGCATTCACAAGATAATCAAGGACTGCTTTTACATAGCCAATCCCGCCACTGTCGGGGACGGTTGGCGGTGTAAAGATGGCAGCCAGTTGCGTGTAAGAGCGGAAGGCGCTTGCCGCTTTCAAATCGACCATAAGACCATTTTCTGAAAGATCCGTCTTCCTTTTCCACATCTCGGTTGGGGTATCGCAATGAAAATCGATCAGTTGCATTAATGAAGTGACCCGTCGGCACAGAAGGCGGCAGGAATATGGTGAATCTTGAAGGGCTTCATGCGTCGGGAGCGGTCCAGATAGACCTCGATTACATCCAAGCGGGGACAGAGTTTTGTTGGGTGGATACGTAAGTAAGCCCGTGCGGCTTCTGCGGTGCGGCGACGTTTTCCCATGTCAACAGCCAGAGAAGGACGCCGATCGGCGCTTGCGGGATCGTCAAAGGCCAAGGTCTTGACTTCCACAAAAGCGATGTAATGCTTATCTCTTGCCACAATATCCAATTCATTTTTGCCCAAATGGCAGTTGCGGGCCAGTATGCGGTAACCGTTACGCCGCAGATAACGCGCTGCGGCGCGCTCACCGATATCGCCCACATCTCTTTTATCAAACAGTATCATTTGTCAAGAAAGCGAATGAATTTGGTGCGGTAAATGGGTGCAGGACCGTATTCACGCAGGGCATCCATATGGGCTTTGGTGCCGTATCCTTTGTGCTTGGCAATGCCGTATTGAGGATACTGCGCGTCCAATTCCATACATAATCGGTCACGGGTGACCTTGGCAAGAATGGAGGCGGCGGCAATGCTGGGGGAAATGGCATCTCCGTGTACTACTGCCCGGGCGGGCAGGGTAAAGCCACGGGTGATATTCCCGTCGATCAAGGCAAAATCGGGTTTGGGATCCAGCGAATCGATGGCCTGTCGCATCGCATGCAACGTGGTGGAAAGGATATCGGTCTCATTGATTTCCTCTACCGATCCCAATACCACCGAATAGGCAATGGCATTTTCGCAAATAAGGTCATAAAGGGCTTCACGCTTCTTCTCGGTCAGCTTTTTGGAATCGTTCAGGCCTTCAATGATCAATCCGAGCGGGAGTATGCATGCGGCGGCGGCAACGGGACCGCAAAGTGGGCCGCGTCCTGCTTCATCCACGCCGCAAACAAGGGAATATCCCTCATGCATCAGCGCTTCTTCCAATTCATAGGTCAGCATAGTCAGCCCTCCAATGCATCAAGCGTGATGCGACCGATCTTGGCGGCGCGGAATTCATCCAAAAGGGTATTGGCAGTGCGCTCGGTATTGACCTCACCGCCACTGATGAGAAAGCCGCGTTTCCGGCCAATGAACGCAAAAAGCTCCGCATCGGTCAGATTTACGATTTGTGCGGGCTCAAATTTATAGCGCGTGGCCAGCAGTGCAGGGTACTGATGCCGCAATTTACGGCAAAGAGCAATGGCCAGCGTTTCAATTTCCACCACATCGTCCTTGATGGCCCCCGTAATAGCCAGATTTTCTCCTGTATCACGGTCATCAAAGCGGGGCCAGAGCACGCCGGGCATATCCATCAGATCCAGTCCCATAGAGGTTGTCACCCACTGGGGAGCCAAAGTCACACCGGGGCGGTTTTCAACCTTTGCCTTTTTACCGCCGCACAGGCGGTTAATGAGTGAGGATTTTCCCACGTTGGGGATCCCCACCACCATGGCGCGGAGCTTGCGGCCGCTCATACCTTTTTGCGCGTAGCGTTCCAATTTGTCGGAAAGCAGGGTACGGATAGCGGGCATCAGCCGTTCCATCCCCTTGCCGGTGACACAATCTACGGCAAGGCAAAGACTTCCTTTATTTTTATAATATGCGATCCAGCGCTCGGTGGCATCTGGATCTGCCAGCATGGATTTATTGAGCAGGGTAACCAAGGGCTTTCCCTCGGTCAGCTTTTCAATTTCGGGGTTACGGGAGCTTTGCGGGATACGGGCATCCAGCAATTCGATGACTACATCCACGTTTTTCAGATTTTCCTTCATCAATCGGCGGGTTTTCGCCATATGCCCCGGGAACCATTGGATAATATCTGTCGGCATAGGTCACCTCAATCGACTTTACCGAATGCGCTGAACGGCGTCAGGCGAAAGAGGACTTTGCCGAGAACTCGACGCTCGTCTACAAAACCGACCCGATAATCACGGCTGTCGGCGGAGACATTGCGGTTATCGCCAAGGACAAAGAGATATCCTTCCGGTACCTGATAAACGGCACTGTAAGAGTCGGAAACGTAAAGGGTCTCCTTCCATGCTCCGGTAGGGTTGGCAAAATAGGCGTAGTCGCTTTCGTCCAACACCTCGTTCTCGGCAAACGTCTCATCATCCGAAACATAGACCTTGTTTGCTTGATAATCGATTTTCACATATTGCCCGCCGACGGCGATCACGCGCTTGACGATGGGCTCGTTGAATCGATCGTCCACCTCGCTGGTCTGGTGAAATACAATGATGTCACCCTGCTTGGGGCTATAGAAGAAATCGGAGACGACCAAGCGTTCGCCATCCTGCAAGGTGTTGTTCATGGAAGGACCGCTGACCACACAAAGGCGCAGGGCAAAGGTCATTAATAAAATCACAAAGATCGCCGCAAATACGAACATTTCCACATATTCAAACCATGCGGCTGCAACACTTTTGTTCTTTTCGGGGGAGGGAAATTTGATCTCCTGCTGTTCGTTCATGGGAGCCTCCTTGCATTTTATTCTGCGATCAGTTTTTCCATCAGGCGATAGCCGTTGGCAAGATAGTTGTTTTTCGCCGCGGCACTTTCCTCGTAGAACTGTTCCACGCCATCCGATTTTTTCTCGGAGGAATAGATCATAAAGGGCACAGGCAGAATGGTGTGAGTGCGTAGACGGATGGGGGTAGGATGATCGGGCAGGATCATGATCTTGAAGGCCTCACCGGTGCTACGCAGATAGTCAAGCACGGGAGAAAGGATCTCGCTGTCGATCTTTTCCACGGCCATCACCTTGTTTTCAAGCTCGGCACGGTGACCGCATTCGTCGGGGCCTTCTACATGAACATAAACATACTCATAGCCTTCCATAAAAGCGCCGATAGCGGCATCAGCTTTGCCTTTATAATTGGTATGACAATTGCCGGTAGCCCCCTCTACATCTATAGAACGCATACCTGCGCAAAGGCCGATCCCTTTGATCAGGTCAACGGCGGAAATAACCGCACCCTTCAGCCCCCACTTTTCCTCAAAAGAGGGAAGCTGAGGCTTTTTGCCGGGACTCCAAAGCCAGGCCGAGTTGGCAGGCTTCAAGCCACGGGCGCGACGGGCTTCATTGATGGGATGGTGATTGAGAATATCAAAGCTCTTGCGCATCAGATCGTAAAATTCGGCTCCGCCGTTCTCCTTGCGGGGGAGGTATTCGCCAATCCGCTGTCCCAGAATATCGTGGGGGCGGTTGAAATTATACTTGTCGTTGCCGTTTTTCCAGATCAGGCAATGACGGTAGCTGATGCCTGTGTGAAAGGTTTTAATCTCATCGCCCATTTCGGCCTGCAGAGCCTTGATGAGCTCATCCGCCTCGGCAGTGCTGATCTCGTCGGCACTATGATCGAGAATGATTTTGTCGTCATAGTCTTCGCCGTTATCACTGAGCGTGACAACATTACAACGGTAAGCGGTTTCATCGGGTTGCATTTCAATCCCCATGCTGACAGCCTCCAGAGGGGAACGACCCTTGGAGAAGGTTTTGGGGTCGTAAGACAGGATGGCAAGATTGGCAGTGTCACTTTCGGGCACCATGCCTTGAGGTACATTGGAAACAGTACCAACCAAAGCTTCGCGGGCAAGCGCATCCATACAAGGCTTATAGGCCTTTTGCATGGGTGTCTGACCGCCAAGAGCCTCAATGGGTTCGTCAGCCATACCATCCGGAATCAAAACAAAATATTTCATAATAGCATATCCTCTGTAAATAGAATAAAATTATATTTAAGTATAACATAAAATATATAAAAGAGCAACAGGGCAGTGGAATTTTTGCAAAAAATTTACCGAATTCATCAAAAAAGACCGTTTCGGTATGCCGAAACGGTCTTTTTAAACAAATCAAATCACAGACTGTCAACAATACGATGCGCCCAAGCAAGCACTGCTTTCTTTTCCTCGTCCTTGACGCTGTTGAGAAAGGGAAGAAAGCTACTCTTTACGTAGAAGACCTCATCTTTGACATTGGTGCCGGCTTCGGCCAGTATATCCTTAACGGTCTTGGCACCTGCCTCGTTGCCGTCGATAACCAATGCCACATTTTGGGCGCGTGCCTTGGTCAACTCACGGCAGAACAAACGCACCTTGCTTTCCAGATCACCCTTGGTCGCAATCAGCAGGACGACCAGACGTTCGTTGTTGCAGGAGTAAGCAGGGGGGATCACATCGGTAGCGTTGATATCAAGGCCAAACTCCTGATGAATCATGGGAGCAAGAGCCGCAACCTTGCCCTTACCGGTATGCAGAACGCGCATTTTGATAGCCATGGAAAAACCTCCGAAATTTCAATTTTAGACCCGAAATCGGGGCGCAGACGGTCTGTTTGAAGGACTTTTGCCATGATCGGATCATTTATTACAGTATAACATAGCAGGGTAGGGCAAATCAAATCTTTTTTGGCAAAAAAATAATTTTTGTAACTTTAACCAGTTTCCATGTCCCGTTTTTATACAAAATGCTTGTTTCGAATCCCCTATTTCAAATTGTTGCTTTGTCAACAATTTCAAAATCGTAAATTTTAATGGACTTATATCTACATTATTATATATTGCGATTTGTGTAGCAATCAATTGATTTGGTCCAAGCTTCTTCGCCGGATTCATGCCTATGGGCCAAAATAAATCTTCAATGTGAACAACCGATTATAGGGTTGAATTTTTTGCTTTAAAAAAGTTGGTCTCTGTGAGCCAAAATTTTTCTTGCAGACGATGGAGAGTCCGTTGAAAGGAAAAATTTTGATTACTCAAAGCAAGGACTTCATGCCAAACAAGAAATATCATTAAATAGAAAGTGTCGCTATCCGAGAATTTTTTAAAATAATCGCACAGAGGCTATATCAACATCTCATAAGGCGTCTACGGCAAACATTCGGTACAAACTGATCGTTTTTCCTGTTTTCGCTTCCCTTTTTTATACAAAATTTATATTTTGTATAATGTTGTATATGGATCATTGGAGTACGCCCTGATGATCCTTTTTAATTTTTCCTTAGTAATTTTATCAGAGCGGCTTTTACAAAGGCCGCTTATTTTTCATTCTGTTGGGGTTTCTGCCTTGCGCTCTTTAAATATTTTTTTCGCGTTGCCTCGCCGCCGCGCAAATGCCGCTCCTCTTTGTTTTTCTGCAAAACCTCGTAAACATTTTCATAAAGAGTCAGATTTACCGTACGAAGCTCTACTGTCACATCTTTATGTACCGTGCTTTTGCTGATTCCGAAATGCCTCGCCGCATCCCGCACGGTGGCACTGTGTTCCACGATATAATTCCCGAGCAATTCACATCGTTTGATTGGAGCGCTTTGATGCTTGAAATATACCATGATTCTCTCTTTTCTCTGTTGAAATATTGGAAGAAATCTGCTATACTGTATGTGAAAGGACTCTTCCCTTTCATACTATGCCGGCTACGCCGATCAAAGAACCAAAAGGTGTTATAATATATGATAAAGGAAGAAAACAGACAAATAGCCTCCAATATTTTTGAAGGAATGACCTCGGTATCGGCGTTGATCGCCGCCATCGAGGCGGGACATAACGACCGCCCGATCCTGGAGATCCGTTTTGATCGCAGCAAAAAGCCCAAGAAGCTTCGGGAATTTTCCTTTCTTCAACGAAAATGTCAAGAAATGCAAATTCCGCTCAGGCTGACCGATACGGCAGAATTGGAAAAAATCTGTATCGGTAATACCCATGGCGGTATCGTCGCCCTTTGCGGCGATCGCACACTCCCTCTTCCTACAGAAGATACCCTTCCCCGTCAAGGCTTTCTTTGCTTGATGGAAGGCATCGAGGATCCTTATAACTTTGGCTATGCCCTGCGATCCCTTTATGCGGCGGGATGTGACGGCGTTCTTCTCGGTGAGCGTAACTGGATGAGCGCCGCAGGCGTGGTAGCCAGAGCCTCGGCCGGCGCCTCGGAATCCATGCCGCTTTGGTCGGGAGATGCTCTATCTGCCGTTAAAACACTGAAAAACATGGGCTATCGGGTGATCTGCGCGGGGATTCGGAATTCAGTCAGCCTTTACGACGCCGAGCTCAAAAAGCCTCTGCTTTTGGTCGTGGGAGGTGAGAAGCGCGGTATTTCCGCCGAAATGCTCTCTCTTGCCGACGAGGTGGTACGCATCGACTACGGACGAGACTTCCGCGGTTCTCTTTCCGCCGCTTCCGCCGCCACAGTCATGGCATTTGAAATTTTGCATCAAAATCAATAAAAATAGGCCTATATTCCCCCGTTGTCTCTATATTTAAAATAATTTTTAAAAAATTTGCCGATTTTAGTTGAAAGCGGCGCATAAATTTGTTATAATAGAAATGTTGACGCGATACAAGCCTTTTTGTATGGCAAAATCGCAACCCGAAATACTGTTGGAGGTGGCATCATGCTCACATCAATCGTCGGCATCAACTGGGGAGATGAAGGCAAGGGCCGTATGGTCGACCTGCTCTCCGAAGAACAAGATATCGTTGTCCGCTATCAGGGCGGTAACAACGCCGGTCACACTGTTATCAACGAACGCGGCAAGTTCGTTCTGAACCTGCTTCCTTCGGGCATTCTTCGCCCCGAGGTGGTTTGCGTTATGGGTAACGGCATGGCAATCGACCTGGAGCACCTGGATAAGGAATCTGCCCGTCTGCGCGAGGGCGGTATCGAGATCTCGCCCAAGAATCTGAAGATCAGCGATCGCGCCATTCTCACCCTTCCCTACCATGTACAGCTCGACTGTCTGGAGGAGGAGCGCCTGGCCGGTGAAAAATACGGCTCCACCCGTCGCGGTATCGCCCCCGTTTATGGCGATAAATACATGAAAAAAGCCATTCGCGCCGGCGATCTGTTGGATCTGGATTACCTTGCAAAGCGTCTGAAAGGCATTGTTGCCTACAAAACGCTTACCATTGAGGGTGTTTATAAGGCAGAGCCCCTGGATTACGAGGCACTGCTTGCTTGGCTGAAAAAGTACGCCGAGATCTTCCGCGATTATATCGTGGATACCGGTGTCTACCTCACCGAGGCCGTTAAGGCAGGCAAGCGCATCATGTTCGAGGCACAGCTCGGTGCCCTGCGTGATATCGACTTCGGCATCTATCCTTACACCTCTTCCTCCTCTACCATTGCCGCATACGGCCCTATCGGTGCCGGCATCCCCGGAGTAAAGCTGGACCGTGTGGTCGGTGTTATGAAGGCTTATTCCACCTGTGTGGGTGAAGGTCCCTTCACTGCAGAGTGGTTTGGTGACGAGGCAGAAGAGCTCCGTGCCGCAGGCGGCGAATACGGCGCTGCTACCGGTCGCCCCCGCCGTGTCGGTCCCTTCGATGTGGTTGCATCCCGCTACGGTTGCCGTGTTCAGGGTGCCGATGAGATCGCCTTGACCAAAACCGATGTTATTTCCTATATGAAGAAAATCCCGATCTGCGTCGCCTACGATGTCAACGGCAAGCTGACCACTGACTTCCCCACCGGTGAGGCGCTGAACATTGCCAAGCCTGTGATCGAGTATGTAGACGGCTGGAACTGTGATATTACCAAGTGCCGCACCAAGGAGGATCTGCCAAAAGAGGTCCTTGCTTATGTCAAAAAGCTGGAGGAGCTGGTCGAATGTAAGATCAAGTATGTCTCCGTCGGTGCCGAGCGCGAAGCATATGTGACAATGTATTAAGAAAAACAGGAACACCCCGCGGGGTGTTCCTGTTTTTCTTAATAATCCAAAGCCGCGTAGACCAGATTACGAAGTCTTGGGTGGACGATGGGTTCCTTGTTGTTGAGCATATGCTGAAGATAGACGATCGATATCTCCTTTTCGGGGTCACAATGCACATAGGCGCCGGCAGCGCCGCCCCAAGCAAATTCGCCCAACGAGGTCAGCGAGCCTCCCTTGGCGGGACTGATGAAGGTCCGCACGCCGAATCCGTAGCCGTAGCCCACAAAGGCCTCCCAATTGAAATCGGGGCGTGTTCGGTCATCCAGGCAATCGGAACGCATCAGATCCACCGCGCGTTCAGACAAAATGCGATTCCCGTTGGGGGCAACACCCTTGTGGGTCAGCGTTTCGGCAAATAAAATATAATCATCCAGACAGGAGATGCACCCTGCCCCACCGCTTTCGAATTTTGGGCCAAAGATGTGAGCATTGTTCAGTCCCACATCTACGGCTTTTCCCAGTTCTGCATCAAACTTATATTGGGCCGCCATACGGGGGCGCAGATCATCGGTGAGATGATAGTAAGAGTTTGTCATGCCTATGGGATCAAAAATATTCTTTTTGACATAGTCCCCAAAGGATTCGCCCGTGACCACCTCGATCACACGGGCCAACACATCATGCGAAAAGCCGTACATCCAATGCTCACTGGGATGAAAATTAAGAGGCCTTACGGCAAAAGCCTTGATGATATCCGCCGTGGTGGGGGCTCCGTTGTGCTCCTCCATGCAGGCCAGAATTTCCGGTGCCTTGGTGTTATATGCGATGCCGGAGGTCATGGTCATCAGGTTCCAGATGCGCAAGGAATGCCGAGCGGGCACCGTGGTGGCATTTCCTCTTTCATCCATGGCTTTGACCTTGAGATTGCTGTATTCCGGCAGATATTTGGAGACCTTTTCCTGTAACAGAATTTTCCCGCGCTCCAACAGCTGCATCGTGGCCACGATGGTCAGAAGCTTGGATGCCGAATACATAAAATACAGGGCATCACGGCGGATGGGTTCACCCGTGGCAAGATCCTGATAGCCTGCACTGTGACGGTAGATTTCCTTGCCCTTCTGATACACGATGATATCACGGGACGGGATGCCCTCCGATTCAAAAAGATTATCGATATATTCGGTCAAATATTGAAAATTCATACTCTTTCTCCTTTGTACATGGTGCTCTCGAGAGTGGAAGCAGGCTTTTGGTCGGTACCCGCAAAAATAGTTTTGAACAGCATATCGGCAAAAAGCTCATGCATCTCGGCGGTGGGGTGGTTGATGCGATTGCACAGCAGTGCGGTTACATCCTCGGTCTTGCTTCTTTCCTTCCAGGCGGCATAGCAATCGCAAACGGTTACACCCATTTCACGAGCCAATGCGCAGGCACCTTCCATAAATCGGTCCATTTTACCCTCGTTTTGCATGGCGGCCGTTTTGGCGGCGTATTCCAGCCATTTTTGTTCGGTATCCTCTGCCACATGGGTGTTCAGCATATTCGGCGTCATGTAAATCACGTCTGCGCCGCTTGCAAGGCAACGGCCGAAGATCTCACGCAAGGCATTCAAAAAATCAGATAACTCCTTGTTTACATCATTCAAGCCGAAGCAAACAATCACCAGATCCGGCTCATGCTTCAGCACCTGACTATCCAAGCGGGCAAGGGATGCCTTGGCTGTGGTGCCGCCGATAGCAGCGTTGATCACATTGACGGGTACGTAATTGTGTACGGCATTCAGCTTGCGGCGCAGGCGGTTCCAGTAAACCGTTTCATAGTTGATCTCACCGCCCTTCAATGCCCCGTGCGTGACGCTGTCACCGAATGCAACAATGGTAATGGGACCGTATTTCTCCAGGCCCGCCCGATCCATATGAATCTTATCCTGAATGTGCATATAGCTCCCCTTTTCTTATGTTTTGCTTGCTTATCCATTATACTCTCTTCCCATAAGACCGTCAAGTCCTTTCAAAAGAAGATTTTTCACGAATTATTGCGTCAAAAACGAGAAAAACGCCGTTTGCGGATCACTAATCCGCCTTTTTGAACGAATTTCATTCAAATCCGCCTGCCACAGCTTCCAAACGGTTTTGACAATCGGCCGAATTTCGGTTATAATTAAAATAAAAAATGATCAGAAAGGAGACCGCATTTTCTCTGATGGATACCGACAGTTGTACCCAAAATCGCGAAGAACCCCCTTTACAAAGGAACGGACGTGATAACGGACATAACCTGTGGCTTTTTGAGTAAGCCTTTTTACGGTTATGCCTTTTTTTGCGCCCAAATTTCAAAATTGTAAAGGAGTTATTTTTGATGAACATAGCTTTCATGCTACTATTGCAGATTTTTTTGATTGCGTTGAATGCCATTTTTGCCTGTGCCGAGATCGCGGTTATCAGTACCACGCCCGCCAAGCTGGAGCAGCTTGCAGAAAAGGGAGACAAGCGCGCCAAGCGCTTGCTCAAGCTGACGGCTCAGCCTGCCCGTTTTCTTGCAACCATTCAGGTGGCCATTACCCTTTCGGGCTTTTTAGGCTCCGCCTTTGCTGCCGATAACTTTGCCGATCCGCTGGTTCATTGGCTGCACGGTCTTGGCGTATTGATTCCCGAGGCGATCATCGTGGTTCTGATCACGATCATTCTCTCTTTCTTCACTCTGATTTTCGGTGAGTTGGTTCCCAAGCGAATCGCACAACGCAAGGCAGAATCGCTTGCCCTCGGTATTTCCGGCCTGGTTTACGCTATTTCCAAGGTATTTGCCCCTCTTGTTTCCCTACTTACGGCCTCCACCAACGGTATTTTGCGTCTGTTTCATATCGATCCCAATGCCACCGATGAGGATGTCAGCGAGGAGGATATCAAGCTGATGGTGGATGCCGGTACAAAGCAAGGCTCTATTGATGATGAAGAAAAAGAGCTGATCCAGAATATTTTTGAATTTGACGATCTGACCGCCGGTGAGATCGCCACTCACCGTACCGATGTCATCATGCTCTGGACGGAGGAGACTCCCGCGGAATGGGACAAGACGATCAAGGAAAACCGTTTTACTCTTTATCCCGTCTGCGAGGAAAGCGTGGATAAGGTCGTAGGTATTCTCAATACAAAGGATTATTTTCGCCTGCCCTCCACCGACCGTGAAACGGTCATGCGCGAGGCGGTACGTCCCGCTTACTTCGTGCCCGACGGTGTCAAGGCTGATCTCTTATTCCACAACATGAAAAAAGAACGTGTCTCGCTTGCCGTCGTGCTGGATGAATACGGCGGTATGCTGGGTATCGTCACCATGAACGACCTGATCGAGCGCTTGGTGGGCGACCTCACCGACGAGGAAACGCCCATAGAGCAGGAGCTGGAGATCGAGCCCTTGGAGGACGGATCCTGGCGTGTGCTCGGCTCTGTATCCCTTGACGATATTGAAAAAGAGCTGAGCATTGAAATTCCCCATGAGGATTGTGATACCATCGGCGGTCTTGCCCTGGCAAAATTAGGCTCCATTCCCGCCGACGGCACAAGCTTTTCGGTAGAGACCGAGCAGCTTTCCATTGCCGTGGATAATGTACAGGATCATCAGGTGGAAAGCGCCGTGATACGTAAGCTGGCACCTGCAGAATCCCAAGAGAACGAAGAACAACACGAAGAATAAAGCAAGCCCTCGCCTCGACTATGTCGAGGCGAGGGCTTTGTCGGTTATCGGCGGTCGATCATGGAAAGCGTGATGCCAAGGCCAAAGCCGTTGGTAGAGGTTGCATTCTCTCTTGCTTTCAGGAGCGCGCGGACTTCAAACTCCCCTTTCTCCTGTACATCGCAAGGCACGGTCAGCGAGGCCTTATATTCGGGGGTGGCCCGGAGGATCAATTTTCCGTCCACATAGAATTCCGCCACCTCGCAAATGATGGATGCGATCTCCAACGCGGGGATCTTCCCTTCTGGAACGACCTTGGGCAGAACAACCGGGATGCGGAAATCTCGCCACCCTTCATTGAAGCCCTTAGGGGCATAGTTGTTAAAGGAGCTCTTTTCCAGAATCATGGGTGCAAAGCTATTCATGTCATCGTCACCGTACACCTTGGCGGGATCGGGCTTTTCTGGCGAATTGTTCACCGCTGCCAAAATACCGGTTACCGCCCGGTTAGGCTTGGAGAAAATATAATCGGGAGCGGGCGTATCCTTGATCTCAAAGCTCACCTCTGCGCTTGCCAGCCCATCACTGTGTGCGATCAGCTTCAACATCTTGCCGCCAAGCTTAGCGGTCACCAGTACTTGGCACAGACCGCAGTACAGATGACGGTAAGGCAGATGATCCGGTTCATGGCTGTTGGGGTCGCCGTTGCCGACGCCGCGCACAAAGCCGTCACCCTCGATCTCAAAGCGAATCAGATGATCGGCGGTGGGAATCTCAACGCCCTGCTCATCGACTACGGCAACACGAACGGGGACTGTGTCCTGTCCGCAATTATCAAGCACGGTGCGGTCTGCCACCAGCTTTACTGCAACAGGCGCGCCGGCGGTCTTGTTTTCGGCTGTGACTACGGCTTTTCCTGCCCGGTATCCGATAGCAGAGAGCACGCCGGGCTCAAAAGCTACCTGCCACTCGTGCTGCTCGCAGATGTCGTTTTCATATCTTCCCAAGGATCTGCCGTTCAGGAATAGCTCCACCTCATCACAGTTGCTCACTGTCATGACGCGCACGGTCTCCCCTGCCTTCCAATTCCAATGCGGAAGAATGTGAAGCATCGGCTTCTCTGTAAAAGTCGCTCGGTTGAAATAGTAAGAGTCCTTGGGGAACCCGCAGGTATCCATAATGCCAAACTGAGAGGAGCAGGAGGGCCAGGTAAAGGGAGTCGGCTCTCCGCGATAGTCAAAGCCTGTCCAGAGAAAGACGCCTGCAAAATCATCGTGCTCCCGTACCGCACGCCAATTCTCACGTACCGATGCGCCCCACGGCACCACCTCCTCGTCATAGTTATTTAGCACATGCGCATCTTCCCTGTCACTGCGGTAGCATCCGCGGGTGGTAACGGCACTGTTGTTCTCACTGCCCATCAAGGGTTTATCCGGCCATTCTTTGCGAATGGCATCTATTCTGCCAAGTCCGTAATTCAGTCCCAGCACATCCATATCCTCGCCCGTTCCACCGGGATGGAAGGTGTCATTGACCGCACCCAGATACAAACGGGTATCGTCAAGACGCTTGGCACGACTTTTCAGGCGGCGGAAGATATTACGCCCCTCGGCACTGTTTTGCAATGGCTCCTCGTTAAATAAAGAATAGAACAGTACGCAAGGATGATTGCGGTCCCGACGGATCAGAGTTTCCAAATTACGGATGGCATCGTGACGGGTTTCGAAGTTGCGATTTTCATCCATTACGATCAGGCCATACTCGTCGCAGGCGTCCAGAATCTCCTTGGCGGGCGGATTATGGGAGCAACGGTAGGCATTGGTGCCCATTTCCTTCAGCCGACGGATGCGGTAATATTGGATCGAATCGGGCACAGCTACACCAACGCCGGCGTGATCCTGATGGTTGCATGTTCCCTTGATCTTCAAGGGACGGTCATTGAGGAAAACCCCCTTCTTGGCATCCATGTAAAACGTGCGGAAGCCGATGCGAACGCTGTCGCTATCCACAGTCTCCCCGTTTCGTAAGACCTCTGCCTTTAAGGTATAGAGCTTGGGCGAATCTACATCCCACCGTTCGGGATCGGAAACAGAAAGCACACAATTGACGGCAGTGATGTTGTCCGAATCGCAGCAGATCTCATCGCTTGCTCCTTCTGCGATCAGCGTTTCGCCGTCATATAGCCGTGCCAATACCGACGCCCTTCCTTCTTCATAGAAGGAGTTTTCCAGTGTGGTCTCCAATTCGATCTTCCATTCGTTTTTGTCTGGATCCACCGGCACAGGCTTGGCCCAGATGCCGTTGTGAGCGATATGGATATCATCCTTGATATAGAGGTGCACATGGCGGTAAATTCCCGCCCCCTCATACCACCAGCCCTCAGTATCGTCTCCCTTGGTATAAACGGCCAGCGTATTGATGCGATCATAGTAAAGGCGATCGGTCACATCTACGGCGATCTCGGAATAAACACTGAATGACCGCTCCATAACCGAACCGTTCAGAAAGATCACCGAGGAGGTGGAAATACCGTCAAACACCAGCATGGCGTGCTTGCCGGCCAGTGATCCATCCACCGTAAAGGTCTTGCGATACCAGCCGTTACATTTGATGCGGCCACCGTGGTTTCCTGCGGCATCGGGCGAAAATTCCGCCTCGCGCATATAATCGTGGGGCAAATTCACCTGTTCCCATTCGCTATCGTCAAACGCGCGCTTGGTTGCAGGTCCTGTTGCTCCGCCCGATTTGGTGCTGTTGTAAATTGCCGAGTGCCCTTTTGCTTTTGCGACCTCATCCACATAATCGCCCCGATGAAACCGCCAATCCATATCCATGTTGAAATGTTTTCTTGAAAAAGCCATCCTTTGCCTCCTTACAAGAGATTCAACATAACTTTAACATACTTTTCCCTTACGGTCAATATAAAATATCTGCTGCAATGCTGCATTCCATGTAGGATTTTTATAGAAAAAGGGCTGCTGCAGCAGCCCTTTTGAAATTTATGATGCTTGGATCAAAGCAAGCTACGGTACAGCTCGGCGATCTCAGTCTCGCTGGTCTCGCGGGGGTTACCGGGACAGCAAGCGTCCGCAAACGCATCGCGGGCCAGAGCGGGGATGTCCTCCTCCTTGAGGACGCCCTTCAGCGAGCATTGAATGCCCACATCCTCTGCCAACTGACGGACGGCATCCACGGCAGCCTTGCGGTATTCGGCCGCAGTCATATCGTCCACGCCCTTCACACCCATGGCACGGGCGATCTCGCGATACTTCTCACCGGTATAATCGGCATTATAGGCCATAACCGTGGGCAAAAGCGTTGCGCAAGCCTTGCCGTGAGGCATATCATAGTATGCAGAGAGCGTGTGCGCCATGGAGTGATCAACACCAAGCCCCACGTTAGAAAAGCCCATGCCGGCCACATACTGACCGAGTGCCATGCCTTCTCTGCCCTCTTTGGTGTTGGCAACGGCACCGCGCAGACTCTTGGCGATGATCTCGATGGCTTTGATATGGAACATATCGGAAAGCTCCCAGGCACCTTTGGTAATATATCCTTCGATGGCATGCGTCAGTGCATCCATACCGGTGGCGGCAGTCAGACCCTTGGGCATGGAGGACATCATTTCGGGGTCAACCACAGCAACCACGGGGATGTCGTGCACATCAACACAAACAAACTTGCGCTTTTTCTCCACATCGGTGATCACATAGTTGATAGTCACCTCTGCGGCAGTACCTGCAGTTGTGGGAACGGCAATGATCGGAACACAGGGCTTTTTGGTGGGAGCAACACCCTCCAGAGAACGGATGTCTTCAAACTCGGGGTTGGCGACCACGATGCCGATGGCCTTGGAGGTATCCATAGAGGAGCCGCCGCCGATGGCTACGATGCAATCTGCACCGGCCGCTTTGAAGGCGGCCACACCGTTCTGCACATTCTCGATGGTGGGATTAGGCTTGATATCGGAGTAAACCGTGTACGGGATCTTGGCGGCGTCCAGAAGATCGGTGACCTTGGCAGTCACGCCAAATTTGATCAGGTCGGGATCGGAGGCAACGAAGACCTTTTTGAATCCGCGATTCTTGATCTCCTCCGGAACGACCGTGATCGCGCCGGCGCCGTGATAAGAGGTCTCATTCAATACAAAACGATTCATTTGAAAGCACCATCCTTTTTTCTATTATGAAAGCGATTTTCGCTTTTCATTTCTTTGCTTTTGTTGATTTATGCACGCTTGGAGAGTACGGTCTCCTCGTATTTTTTTACCTCGGCAAACCATTTTTCGTCGGAAGGTACACCGCAACGGTTGCAGAACTCCTCCCAAACGATACACTCGGGGTAAGACTTGATCTCCTCGCTCATCACCAGCAGATCGGTATACTTCCCTTCGTCCTGCAATTTTTTCCATGCAGCATGGGGCTGAAGCAATGCACCGAGCAATGCTCGTTGCATATTGCGCATGCCAATGACCCAAGCGGCCACGCGGTTGATGCTGGCATCAAAAAAGTCAAGCGCCAGCGCAACATCGTTCATACGTCCCGATGCTACCAATTCCTTGGCGATCTCACGGGTCTCGTCGTCCAGACGCACCACATGGTCGCTGTCCCAACGGACACCGCGGGTCACGTGAAGAGCCACCTTATCGTTAAAAAGGAACATGGAGGAAAGCTTATCGGAAACAACCTCGGTTGGATGATAATGACCATTGTCCATCAAGGGCACCAAGCCATTCTTTGCCACATAGTTCATCGTAAACTCGGCAGATCCCACGGTGTAGGACTCCACACCGATGCCGAACACCTTGGATTCCAGACAAACCAGCACCTTTTTCTTATCATAAGGAATGGACAGAATCTCATCAAGAGATTTGGCAAAACGGGCACGGGGTCCCATACGGTCGGCAGGGGTATCCTTGTAGCCGTCGGGAATCCAGATGTTCATCACACAGGGAATGCCCGTCTCGTTGGCAAAATACTCGGAAATGCGGATGCAGGCCTTGCCGTGCTCCACCCAGAAGGAACGGATTTTTTCATCGGGCGAGGAAAGGGTCAAGCCCGATGCCGCCATGGGATGAGAAAAGAACGTAGGGTTGAAGTCAATTCCCATACCGCGCTCCTTGGCGTAAGTCACCCAACGCTGAAAGTGCTTTGGCTCCAGCTTGTTACGGTCGGCAAATTCGCCTTTTTCGAAAATGGCATAGCTGGCGTGCAGATTGATCTTGTGTTTACCGCCGATCAAGGACAGGGCCTTATCCATATCGGCCATCAGCTCCTCGGGCGTGGTGGCGCGGCCGGGATAATTACCTGTGGTCTGAATACCGCCGGAAAGTGCTTCCTTGGTGTCGAATCCGCGTACATCATCGCCCTGCCAGCAGTGCATGGAGATGGCGTAATTTTTAAGTGCTTCGATGGCTGCATCGGTATCTACACCAAGAGCCGCATATTTTTGCTTTGCCCATTCATAACAGGTTGTCATGGTAAAAATCCCCCTTGCGATCATTCTTTACGATTCCATTGTAACACAAATACGCGCAAATAATAAGAGCGTCTATTTCACAAAAATAGAACTATTTTTAATGAAAGGGCTTGCAATTATCGCATTTATGTGCTATACTGAGGAAAACATCGCAAAAGGAGCGCAGTACATATGCGTGAAGATATACTGACACGTTTGGGCCAAATCAACGAAGAGGAGCGTAAGATTCTCGACGGTGAGCACAAGGTCAATAAAAGGCTTTACACCGCCTTTGCCAAGGAATTCATCGTAAACAGTCACCGCCTGATGCAGGAGGGCGAACAGATCGCCCTGCGCCGTCACACCCGTTTTGCCGATTTCCCCGCCCATGGACATAACTATGTGGAAATGACATATGTGGCCAGCGGACAGGTGACTCATGTCATCAAGCACCGCGAGGTCAAAATGCGGACGGGGGATGTCCTGCTTCTCAACCGTCATACCCAGCACAGCGTACGCAAAACGGGAGAAAACGATCTTGCCGTCAATATCATGCGGGCTACCGAATGCTTTCATTCCCTGGCGTCCGCCCTGCCCCCCAATTCCCCCCTCTCCTCTTTTATGGCAGAAAATATCCGTTCCAACGGTGAACCCGAATACATGCTGTTTTCCACCGAGGGCGTGCCCCCCTTGGAAAATCTGTTTGAAAATCTGACCTATGCTCTGGTCGGGAACGATATCACAAGCGTGGATACGCTCAAGGCCACCGTGGCGCTGATCTTACGCTATTTCGGCGAGCTGCCCGAGTGCATGATCGCCGCCGCCCGTCACCGTTCCGATTCCGAGCTGCTGCAAGCCCGTATCGAGGACTATCTGCAAACCGATTTCCGCACCGCAACACTCAGTGAGCTGGCCGAAAAGCTGGGACTCAGCGTTCCCTATCTGTCCAAGCGTGTCCGTGAGCTTTGCGGCTTTACCTTCAGTCAGCTTCTGCAGGAGGAGCGCTTCAAGGAGGCGACCCGCCTTTTGGAGGAGACCGATCTGCCCGTGGGCGATATCATCATTGCCGTAGGCTATGAGAACACCAGCTTCTTCCACAATCAGTTTAAGGAAAGATACCATTGTTCCCCCTTCCGTTGGCGCCGTAACCGCCGCATCGAGCGGGAAAACGAAGAGCTGGGACTCAAATAAAATAAAGCACAGCCCCGCGAACTACGGTTCGCGGGGCTGTTGTCATCATTCCGAATGCGACCGCTCGGATGCCCCGGGAGGGGGCCGTCTTATACAGATACCGTTTGATTTTTGCCCGCAAAGCCGACGGTGACGGTGTTACCACTGAGCGTCACCCGAGGTTCCTCTTGCGGAATTTTATCTGTGGAAAAAAAGACGGTAGTTGCAAAGATATAGCTCCCCTTGGGCAGCTCCTTGGTTTTCCATGTGGGATAGTATGCCATTGGACGCAAATTGTGCATACCGGGATGAATCTTTTGCAATTCAAATTTACTTTCCGTATCACTAACCACTCTGATCGAGCTGACGGCGTTCCCATAGCATAGTCTTCCATTCTCGTAACGCCAGCTGTCATCCGTCACACCAATGCAGAAGCCGCCCTCGCGGATCTCGTAGGGGCGCGCGAGCTCCACCTTATGGATTCGAACATGATATCCCTTGGAAAGCGGTAATGTCCAAGTGGTTATACGCGTTTCCGGGTCATTGCTGAATGGAATGTGATAGGAAATCAGAAGCTCCTTTGTTGAGCTGACCGTATAAATCTTACCGCGCAAGGAGGTCATACTCTTATCCGGCGTGGAAAGGGTGATCATATTGTCAAAGGAGGGCTTATCTCTGGTGGAAAGCGCAAATCCCGCCCGTGAATTGTAGCAAAACTTGCTGTAATAGCCGCACATATCATTAAAAGCATAGTTTCTCGTCTGGAAATAATGGATCGCATTGTTAAACAGGGTCACCCCACCGTAATCCTTTTCACCCTGCAAGAGAAAATCCAATTTTTCCACCGGGCACTCGATCAGATAATCCCCTTTTTCAATATGCAACGGCTTTACCTCGGCCGTCCAGAGAGGATGATCCTCTCCGGCCAGCAAGCACATAAAGCCCTCGGTATAACAGCAGGTGGCACCGTCGGAGGCATAGTTTTCCGCAAATCGCATGGAAGGATAGAGATAGCCGGGAGAAAAGCATCCATCCTCGGTGGGGAGGCTTTGGGTAAAGAAATAATCGATGTTCCGAAGAATGATGCTCTTGGCAAGACCCAAATCCATATCACATCCCACCAACGCCGCCAGACCAAACACACTCACTGCCGCAAAGCGATAGCTGAGCGAACGTCCGTAAGCGGGCAGGCCACCGTCCGCATCAAAATAGTGGGTGTAAAGCCGCAAATATGCCTCGGTACGTCGCTTATAACGCTCGCACCGCTCGGCGTAATCCGGCGCAGCCTTGTCGGCAATCAAGATCCACAGCAGCGTGTATGTTTGATGGGCCCAGGCCTCGTAATAGTCAAAGCGTCCAAATTCCTTTCCGTCACAATACCATCCGTTCCCCACATACAGCTCTTCCAGGGCCTTATAAGCCTCCTGCAAATAAGGCTCGGCTTCGGGATCCCAATACCCCAGCTCGCGCAGGATCTCAATGCTCATCACAGGATACCAATAATGGTTATTGGGCCAGGATTTTTTCAGCGCGATCATGGCAGTCTGGTGTATCCATCCCGCAATCTGATCCTTTTGCGCCGCGCTCAGCGGCTCCCAAAGCACCTCCTTTGCAAAATGAACGGCTACAAGATAAGCCGCGATCTCGGTAATGCATTGATTTGCAAAGCTCACGCGGGTATCGTCTGTCACGTTGCGATCGAAACGGCGGGGAGAATCGGACGCCGTCCCCTCCAAAATAATCTTGGTGATAAAATCGCAAACATGTATCGGCTTGCCGGATACGGTGATCTTGAAATCCGATTCCGACAAAAAGGGGGCAATGCCCCACAGGGGGCGAAACAGCTCCTCGATACGGGTGCATTCATAGCCGACATGATCAATAACCAAATAAATCTCGTTGCTTTCATAGCGGCGGGCCGCCCGCTCCAATAACGGAATGTAGGAGGCCTTTGCCAAATTCATCAGATCCTGTCTTGTGTGCAGCATATGCTTCTCCTTTCAGATTTTGGGCGGGTAACAAACAATCACCTCGCCGCTTTCTACGATTATTTGACCGCAACCGTAAGGAACAAACCATTTTTCGCCTTTTTTAACCGAAAGGCGCTCGCCTCCCACCAGTAAGCCTCCGCTCTTGGTGATCACCAGCGTCACGAAGCTATCCGTGGTAACAGTCCCTCTCTCTTGCAGCTTGGCCAGAGAAAAGCAAGCGGTGTCCGCATAAGAGACAAGGGTGATAACGCCATTCTTATCCTGCGGCTCGAGAAAAAATTTTTCCCTCGCCTCTTCTCTGCCAAGCCCTTCATAGATGAAGCACTCTAACAGCGCTTCCTCGCCTACACCGTAATGAATCTGCATAGGCGTGAGAGCCTCTCCCGCCACTGTCACCTTTTCCAAACGCATGGTATAGTCGGTAGGCTCCTGTATCTCAAGCAAAAAGCATCCTGCACCAATGGCGTGCGGTGTGCCCGCCCGTACCAGGACTGTGTCCCCTTTTTTGACCGGAAAGCGGTGGAGGCAGTCCAGCATCCCCGCAATGTCCTGCCGATGGAACAGGGTGGCCCAGCTTTCCTTGGTAATGCCCTCCCGAAAGCCAATATATACGGCCGCATCTCCATCTGTTTCGAGAATGTGCCAGCACTCGGTCTTTCCGTAATTTGTACCGAAATACCGTCGGGAAAAGTCGGGCGTAGGATGCACCTGAATGCCGAGGCGTTCGGCGGAATTCAGATATTTTACCAAGACCCCGCTCTCGGTTCGCCCGGGGCCGAAATCCGCGGCCGTGACGGCTTCGGTGATCGGCATCTCCCCTTTTTCGGTCAACACACGGGAAATGCCCTCTCCCTTGATGGCATTCTTGTTTTTTGCCTCCACAAAGGAGGAGATCCAATCCTCCGGTTGAAAGGAATCGGCGGGATCGGGCTTGCTCAAAAATGTCTCCAGCAGCTTTCCGCCCCGATAGGTACGGAACACACGGTTTTCGGTCTGCAATAAGGGCCTTTTCATGTTCTCTCCTTTTTCAACACAACCACATCCTGCGCTCCCACGGTGACAGGACCGTCAAAGCCGCTTCCCATAATTTCTCCGCTGACAGGCTCATCGGTATAATTGAACACGAAGACAAAGCGTGCATTCTTATTTTCGGATATGCGGATCTTCAAGGGTGCAGTCACGGTAACATCTCGCAAGTCGTAAGCGTCTGCCAATGCGGCGGCAAACGCATCGGCATTGCCGCATTGCCGATTGTGACCGTACCACAGATAGGTATTCACGGTGATCACCTTACCACGCCCCGATACTTTCTCCACCACGGCGGGAGATCCGTCGGCAAAGGTACCTATAACGCGACCTTCGGTCACCTCCACCAGCTCTCTGCCGTAAAAGCCGTTGTAGGACTTGTCATGGCAGGTAAAGTCAAGTCCTTCGTAATCGGTGTCAATGAACTCGCATCCCATGGCCTTGTTGAAGGCCCCGCCGGGCAATACATCATTCAGCATGGTACGCTCGTTCACAATGCCGATCTTACCGTCACAAACAATGATACCGCCTGCTCTTACGTATTCTGTCAGTATCTCGGCGGTATCCTCTCCGATGACGATATGATTGGAAAGGATCAGCATTTTATATTCCTTGATCTCTTCCAATTTGACGATATCACACCGCACACCTGCGTCCCACATGGCCTGATAAGCACCGCAAAGCGAATTCATGTAAAGATTCTGATCGACCTTATAGCATCTGGTATAGCATACCTGAAAATCGTGACATTGCCCGTCAAACAGAATGCCGACCTTGGATCTGATGGGCTTCAGTGCACCGATGCCTTCTACCGCTTCCGAAAAGGCCTTGGCAAACGCCAAACGGGGCGTACTGCGATTCTTATAATCCACCAATCCCCTGCCTGCGGTCTGCAGGCCCTTGGTAAAGGGACGCCACATCCAATAGATCAACCCCTTTGCGCCACCCGCCAGTGCCTCGTAGCACCATTGCTTCAGCTCATACGGGCGCACACACGTGGTCGGATTGAACAGGGCCTGAATGTGGGTCTGCATTTCCGAGATATAGAACCCCTCCCGTTTTGAGGCGGAGAAAAACGCATCAAAGGTAGTCCATCGTGTGTAAGGTGTCTTGCATCCCGCGACTCCCTTGGGATAAAAGGACATACCGATCTCGTCCACTGTCTCCTTGAGCGCATAGTCATCCTGGGGGCGCTCGTAGGTTCCTGTCCCGTTCGTAATCATGGAACCGATATTGTCTGCGATCAACGGATGCTTGTCGTCCACCTTGCGGATGGCATCACACCAGTTTTTCAGATAGATCCCTGTAGAAGCCTTACGGAAGGCGCCCCAATCGGCGGCGGGGGCAATGCTCATCCACATCCAGGGAGCGTAAGCGACCTGCGAGAAATCGGTATAGGTCCGCTCCCACACCGCATTCAATTCCTCTATGGTCTTATATTTTTTCTGCAGCCAAAGACGGAACCGACCCAAGGTGTGCTCGTCATAGGAGGCGAACATGGTCTCGTTGAAAATATCATAGCCGATCAATGCAGGAAAATCTCTGTATGCGAGAGCTGTTTTCTCATAATGCGCGCAGATGAGAGCGTCGACCTCGGGGTGGAAATAATTCAGATACCCGAAGCTGGCAGGCTTCAGCTTCTTGTTCCCCTTTTCATCCACGGCGTAATAGTCATCCTTCATCTGAAAATCCGGGATGTATTCCATCATCGGCAGTTGTCCCGCCAGCTCCATGATGATCCCGAGCCCTACGCGCTCGGCAATCTGAAGAAGTACCTTGCCCGTATTGAACGGATATCCCTCCTTTTTTTCTTCCCACCAGAATGCAGACGGCCACACGACCACCGTGTCAAGACCGTTCTCCCTCATCTGTACAAAATTTTTCTCAATATCCTCTAAGGTATCTTCTCGTGTCAATTTGATCACGGTACCATACAAAAAGCGTTGTTGTTCCATGGTTATGCCCTCCTTTTTCTTTATTGTATCATTTTGCACCTAACATTTCTTGCTGTTCATTGCAAAAAACATTGCATTTTTTGCGGTACTGTGCTACAATGATCCCAAAGGAGTGATGAGATGGGAACGATCTATAAATTTGAGAGGGAGATGCTGCGCGGCGGATTGATCCATGTCAACAAAAAGCGCAATCAAACCTGGTTCAAAAAGCATTGGCACAACTACTTTGAGATCATCTATTACAATGGATGCAAGGGGTACTGCAATCTCAACGGCGAAAAATTTGTCCTTTCCGAAAATTGCCTGTTTTTGCTGACCCCCAAGGATTTCCATGAGATCGTCACCGAGGAGGTGACCGGCTCCCATTCCATCATTATTTCTTTCAGCGAGCAGATCGTGGACGATCAATTGCTGGGTGCCATCACCGCCGACCCCATTGCCCTTTACGGCTTGTCCGATACCCTGCGGGGAGAGATCGAAAGCCTCTATACTGTTTTTGCAGGGGCCTCACCCTACCGTGAGCGACACCTTGCCCATCTGCTTAACTGTATTCTGATCGGCATTCTGGAGGAAGGACATTCCGCCTCGTCCCTTTCGCGGGATCTGAACCCCATCGTACGTAAAAGCATTGTCTATATGCTGACCAACCCCGCCGAGCAGATTTCTCTGCAGACCTTTGCCGACGAGTTCGGTGTTACCAAAACCTACTTTTCCCATCTGTTTCACGACAGTACGGGAGTTGCCTTTAAGCAGTATCTGACCGATCTGCGCATTGAATGCGCCAAGCGGATGCTGGAGGAAAAAGCACTGCCTATCATCGATGTGGGATATGAATGCGGATTCAATACCCCGTCACAGTTCAACCGGGTATTCAAGCATGCCACGGGGATAACGCCCTCACAGTACCGCACAAAAACGACCCGACCGAAATGATTCGGTCGGGTCGTTTTTTACTTAGGAATTGCCGCAGCAGCGGGAGGAACGGGAGCTGCCGTTACTGCCATTGGAGGTGGTAACGGGAGAGGTGATGGGACAGAACTCCGAGGTGGGGAAAGCCATCTTGCGGAAGGTGCTGCAGGGGTCCTCTTCATCGGGCTCACAGCACTCCTTGTCAGGCAAGCAGAAGTCGGTTGCCTGCACCAGAAGCTGGCCCTCGCGCACCAGGCGAACCACCGAGAACAGCCCCAGGGATACTGCCAGAGAGCGATTGTCATCGGTTCCGCACTCCACCAGCGTACCGTTGACGGTATCCAGGATCTGCAACGGAATATCGGAGCAGGAGCAGCAGCAACGGCAATCGGAGCAACGCTCCACAATGCGGGCACCGAGCACCACGGGCTCAACCACCTCGACCACCGCCTCGGGCTTATTCTTGGCACAGCAGACAGGCTCGGGCATCGAGCAGAAGCCCTCGCTCTCGCTGCTGCGGAATACGCGGACATTGCTCTCGCCGCCATAAAGCACCACGCGCTTTTCCAGTACGGCAAGCCCCTCGAATTCCTGGGACTGCCCCATGGGCACGCAAACCTCAAACACAAGGTTCACGTAGAATTTGATATTGACCGAGAAAAATCCGCGGTTGAACTGAATGGGATCGGTGACGATGTTGGCACCGCAAAGCTTGGCGCATTTGACGCGCACACTGTTGGTACGCGTGATCAGATCCTCGCCGACGGCAGTCAGGAACACGCGGACATCTTCAAAACAATCTCTGTCGCGGCAGGCATCCAGAATACGCGATGCTTCGATGCCGAAGCTGTCACGGGCATTGGACGCATTGTTGCCGGAACAGGAAAATCTGTTATCTCCCATAAGGTAAAGGGCCCTCCTTATCGAATTGCGAGCCGCAACCACACAAGGCTCCTCATGTAAAACGGCTCTTCCCTAATATCTTATGCGAAGTCCGATGATTTGACAAAATCGGTACGAAAAAAGTCGAAATTATTTTAAAACATAGGTGCGCTCTGCAGGAAGATATACATAGCGCGTATCAAAGAGCGGCTCATAGCACAGCAGAATCCTTTCATGAGCGATCACAATCTCCCGCGGGGACTCCGCGAGAATGGGTAAGACCGCTTCATGGGGCACGGGGCCGTGTGAACCCAGGATCAGATAATCTGCAACGTGAGGCTCTTCCTTTCCCGCATGGCGAGCGTACTCGGAATAGGCGCCGCTCTGATAGGTCAGGCTCGTTTCTCCAATAAGCACATCCATCCAAAGGGCAGGCTCGACCGATCGATCCTCGTATAGCGGTGCTAAAACCGTGATCTCCCCTGCACCGAATACGGTAAGAGGTGTGTCATATGCGTAAATCGTAACCGGAAGCTCTGCCTGCATCGCCACACGAAGCAGATCGACAAGGATCTCTTTGTCACTATCGTTCTGCGGCTCGGGCAACCACAGTGAGCGGATCATCACCATACCGGAAAAATCGGAGAGGGACGCTATCTGCCGCTCATGATAATGGGTGAGCAACAGCACATCTATGTCGGTGGCACAATGCTGTTGGAGAAGCATATAATCTTCTTGAAGCTGTGTTCGGCTACCGTTGGAAATATCGCAAAGCACGGCATTGCCGTTCCGAAGTAGCAGAAGTCCCTCATTTTTGCCGACATTCCGATAGACCGCCTCTACCTTCCCGCTTCCCATATGATTGCTGACGGCAAGACAGACGGCAAAGGCAATCGCCGCCACCGCCACGGGAGTCAGCACCAAGGGAGCCCGCTTTTTCAGATCCACACAAAGCAACACCGCCGTTACAAGAAAGAGCGGTATCAAAATGAAAGGGACAAAATCGTATCGGAGCGAGACCATGCCCTCCCATGGAGAGAGCCGTGAGGTCACTGCCAGCATCAGCTCGGCTATAGCTCCGGCCGGTATCCCCAGGATTGCCGTCAACCAAGGAACCGCGCAAAGCGCCAGCATCAAAAGCCCCAGCGTGAGAAGCGGTGCCGTAAGCGGGATCATCAAAAGATTGGCCAGTGGTGTCAGAATCGACATTTCGCCAAAGATCAGCCACTGAATGGGCAGGATGGCCACCGTTGCAGACAGGGTGATCAGCAAGGAGGAAATGACTGCGCGCAGTGCCCTGTACAGAATGCCCCGTATCCCCTTGCAGGCAGGGATCCACCGTGTCAGCCGTGTCTGCAAGGGGCCAAAGGCAAGGATACCGAAGGTGGCCAGCATGGTCATTTGAAAGGAAAGATCAAACACAGCACCCGGCGCCATCATCACCATGGCGGCGCCGCCAAAGCAAAGGGCGGTAAAAGCGTCATAATCCCCTTTGCAGAAAAAGGCGGCCTGCAGAATACATAGCATCAGCACCGCGCGGAGCATGGAAAATGAGCACCCCGTCAAAAACAGATATCCGATGCAGAACAGGAACAAGGCACAAATCCGAGGTCGTTTGCCAAGGCGCACAGCGCGCAGGAAAAGATCGAGGATCCCCACCAGAACCGAAAGGTGCAATCCGCTCAGCGCCAGAAGATGGGAAAGCCCCACACGACGGAAATCCCGTACGGTGCTGTTCTCCAACGGATCGCGAATCCCCAGAAGCAATGCGCCGATCAATTCCCCCTTTTCGCCCTTCACGGCCTCGGTCAAGCGGTGGTGAAGCCGATAACGGAAATCCGACAGCCGGGCGGCAAAGCTGCCACTCCCGCTTTTGATCAGTGTCGGCTCGCTTTCTTCGCTCACCTCAAGGGTAGCAACCATGCCGTCTGCCACATAGGAGCTTTCCTGCCCCTCGTAGTAGCAGCTTGCGGCAATATCCGCACAATTCACACGGCCCGAAACGGTGTCCCCCAGATATAACGGAGATAGATTCTCGGTCGTCAGTAAAGCGCGAATGCGGCAAGGCTCCCCCTCCAATTCGGTTACCCGCACACGGAGTGATGAGCCGTAGGCGGAGCGGGAATAGATCTCCTCTACCACAAAAACGACGCTGACCTCGGTACCGATCCGATCACCCAGCAATCGTCGGGCACGGTAGCGATCGAAAAGCACGCGACCTGTCCCCAGAAAAAGGGCGAGGGCCAGCAATAACAAGAGCAACTTGCGACCGGTCATCCTCCGCACGATGCTCCAAGCGATCAGGGCGATCAAGGCAACTGCGGCTATGGAAAGAAAGACCAAGACAAAAGAAAACGGAAGGAGAAAAGCACCTGCGGCCGAAAGGATCAGCACCACGCAGGCGGCGGCAAGAGGACGATTCCGAAAAATGGCCATAGCACGCTCTCCCTTTCAAATTCCCTTTTATTATAGACAAAATTCGACAAAGTGTCAACGGTAAAGAGGGGCGGCTTGAAATTTGAGAAAATACCTTGACAAATTCCCTTTTTTTCGATATAATGAACTAAACATACGGGCGTCCCCGCCCTTTTGATTTTTGGAGGATACATTATGTTTGAAAAAGTGAAAGAACTGCTGGTTGAAGAACTGCAAATCAATCCTGAAGATATCACCCTTGATGCCGATCTTTCCAAAGATCTGAACATCAACTCCATCGAATTGGCCGACTTGTTGATGTCCTGCGAAGAAAAATTCGGTATCGAGATCTCTGAGGATGATTCCAACGCTTTCACCACTGTGGGTGACGTGGTCGACTACCTCGAAAGCCTGTAATACACTAAAGAAGAAGCCGAGCGCATTGCGCTCGGCTTCTTCTTTAGTGTACCAGATGTAATTTCACGCGGATTTTGCTACGGATCCTTTCAAAGCGACTGTCCACCTCGGGATAAAGAATGCTCTGTGTACCGACCCACTCCCTGTAAAGGCGGTTTGTCCGTATCTTGAATTTTCGACTCATGGGCGGGAGCACCATGGACGCCGTTGCCTCCTCCAGTGCCTTCCCCTCTGCCAGGCTCACCTGCAGTAATGCTCTGCGGAGCAGCTCCTTCCCTTGGGGGCTGAGCTTCATATCCTCGTTTTCGTCGAAATCATCATGTTTTTTCACTTGCCCAAACATTTCCCGTGCTCCTTTCAAATTAAAAAAGTGCGTAACCGAAGCTACGCACCGAAAAACGCATAGCTCCACATGCTGCGACACAAGTGATTCGACATAACAATGCAACGAGTATGCCAAATTAGAGCATGCATTTTTACCATAAGTAAAAATGCACACTCGTTGCACTAAATTATTCACTTGTGTCGCGGATTTATTGTAACACAATTTTTGGCATTTGTAAACACCTGAGAGAAAATTTTTGTTTTTAAACAAAATCGGCTTACCTCATCCGTTGCCTTGGCGCGGATGAGGCCGGGTTACGCACTATGTTTGTACAACCATTTTGTTACTCTTGCCTCGAGCATCCTCATCCGTCAGGCTTCGCCTGCCACCTTCCCCCTCTTGGGGAAGGCTATGGAGTTACATTCACCCCCTCGCACCAACCATGCGTTGTTTGCTGTGTCCGCCCGCGCCCCTCCTATGTGTCATTCTGAGGAGCGCAACAGAGCGCGACGAAGAATCTCGACGAGCGCAAGAAGCGCGAGGCGTGGCATGTACACGTCAGACTCCTTGGCAGTCAGTTACTTACTGTTTCGAAAGAGTTAGTGCAAACATCTTCCCCTACGGCTCTCCTCATCCGCCGTGCAAAAGCACGGCACCTTCCCCGCTGGGGAAGGCTATGGAGCGCAGTGCGAACAAATCAAATTCGCTCTCGTCTCATCTGGTTTGGCAGCTCGCCGCAGGCGAGGTGGAACCCCGCTGGGGAAGGCTATGGAGTTACATTCGCCCAACCCCTCGCACCAACCATGCGTTGTTTGCTGTGTCCGCCCGCGCCCCTCCTATGTGTCATTCTGAGGAGCGCAACAGAGCGCGACGAACGAATCTCGGAAATGGCAAGAAGCCATTTCCGTGGTGTGTATACGCCAGACTTTTCGCGGCAAAAGCTTGCTTGGGATGATACGTAGCCGTAAGGCTTGCGATACAGTCATAAATTCCCGGCCCACACCTTATATTTTCTATGAGGTGAAGTAGATGAAGCAACGGACTGTATTTCTTTCCTTCGGCGCGCTATTTTTGGTCGCCACACTCGTTCTTTCGGTTCTTTTCCGTATCACGGAGCAAGTCTTTCTACCCGATACTGCCGCCGATACCGAGGTATCGGAGCGCCCCGTTATCATTCTGGATGCGGGCCACGGAGGTGAGGACGGCGGTGCCACAGGCACCAACGGTGTGTTGGAAAAGGACCTGAATCTGTCGCTGAGCACAGGACTTGCCACCCTTTTGCGACTTGCGGGCTATACGGTGGTGGAGACCCGCACCGAGGATAAGCTCCTTTACAGTGAGGGAACGCAAAAGGGGCACAAAAAGCAAGGGGATCTGACCAATCGCCTCGCTTTTACCGAGCAATATCCCGATAGTGTCTTTATCAGCATTCATATGAACACGTTTCCAAATCAGAGTTGTGAAGGCGTACAGGTCTGGTATTCACAGAACCATGAGGCTTCAAAGGCTTGGGCGCAAGCAGTGCAAAATCAGATCTCTACCCTGCTGCAGCCCGATAATCACCGCAAGATCAAGGCGGCAACGAGCAATATTTATATCCTGCGTCACGCCCAAACGCCCGCCATTCTTATTGAGTGCGGCTTTCTTTCCACCCCTGCCGAGTGTGAAAGGCTCTGTGACCCCCAATACCGACAGGCGCTTTCCTTAGCCTTTTTTTCTGCCATCACGGAAAAACTGGACAGCAAATCTTGAAAAGCAAGTCTCGGTGTGATATAATTGAAAAAAGAAATTACCTTCTTTGGAGGTCAAAGTGAAGTTAAAAACCGTATATATCTGTTCGGAATGCACCTATCGCTCGCCAAAATGGATGGGCAAATGCCCCGGCTGCGGTGCCTGGAACAGCTTTGTGGAGGATGTGATCGGTGAGGAGCCCAAAAGCGCGGCCCCTTCCCCTCGCCGTGCCTTGACGGCGCGGACGGGCGAGCATAAGGCAACACCGTACAAGGAAATGGAAATGCCGTCTTATATCCGCACCGCCACGGGTCTTGGAGAGCTGGACCGCGTACTTGGAGGCGGTCTGGTATTGGGTTCTGTGGTACTGCTTGCGGGCGAGCCCGGTATCGGTAAATCTACCCTGCTCATGCAGATCTCGGACATTCTCGGCAGTCACCGCAGGGTGCTTTATGTTTCCGGTGAGGAATCGGACGGTCAGCTCAAGTTCCGCGCCGAGCGTCTTGGAGTGGAGGGGGCAAATCTGTCGATCCTGACCGAGACCAACATCGAGCGGATCTTGGGGGAGATCGACCGGGTGAAGCCCGATGTGATCATCGTAGACTCGATCCAAACCATTTACAGCGATAATATCTCTTCTACACCGGGCGCCGTTACACAAGTGCGGGAAACGGCGCTTGCCTTTATCAACAAGGCCAAAACCGACAATATTTCGGTCATCCTGGTGGGTCACGTCAATAAGGAAGGCAC
>JAFTNU010000033.1 GCA_017451735.1 Clostridia bacterium | reverse complement strand
TCTCGACCGTTGCAGAGCCGCAGATGTACTCGACCGTTGCAGAGCCGCAGATGTTCTTGACCGTTGCAGAGCCGTGGATGTACTTGACCGTTGCAGAGCCGCAGATGTACTCGACCGTTGCAGAGCCGCAGATGTTCTTGACCGTTGCAGAGCCGCAGATGTTCTTGACCGTTGCAGAGCCGTGGATTTCAACATCCTTGCAATCCTTGATGTAGTGATTTTCGCCGACCTCGATCTTCAAGCCTTCAACGCAGATGTGGATGTGCGATTTTGCCCACTCCTTCACAGCTTCAACCATCTTCGGCTTGTATTCGTCCTCGGTAAACCATTCGGGTGTGATGTCCTGATCCACGGTCAGCTCCCAACCGTCAATGTCGGTAAACGCATCGCCGTCCTTGGGCGACAGCTCCGCCCGCACAAACTTTTTGGAGGCTCCAAGGTAATCATCCTTGATGCCAAGCTCGTCAAGCATCCTGGAATGGCTGTCATAGTCGGGCATAAAGATTCTGTCCTTCAGAATAATGGCACTTTTCAATTTACACACGTTCGTTTTCTCCTTATGTAATCGGTATTTTGCCGAGATTCAGATGTCGGCACATCTTTTCGGTCAGGGCAATAGGGGTGATGTGGTGCTTTTCGTAAAGCTCGTCCTCACCGCCCGAGTAGTGGATCATCGTGTGGATGTCGGCAGACAGGGGAACAACGCGCATACCGACCTGGCAGATCGTGTCTCTGTTCCTGCCCATTCCGATGCGGTCGTAATGATGAATCTGCGCGTTCTTCTTGCCCGTGATACAACAGGTGCGGGTCATGACGCAGGCGTACATATAGCGCTCGATGTCCTCGCAGCGATCCCACAGGGGATCGGAGCAGGGAACGCCGTTCTGTATGCAGAAGTCGATGAGGTAAGAGAGAAACGCAGAGGCGGTCTCCTTGTCCACGTTGGACAGGGAGAAATCCTCATGCTCCTCATCCCCGCAAAATGACCACTTAAAATAGATCTTGACGGCTTCGGGGGTGTCTCCCATCCATTCGGCAATATCGCGGATGGTGGCGTAAATTTTGCGGCGCTGGAGGGCGGTGATGGTGCGACCGTCATCAATGCGCACCTCCGCCTCCCGCGCCCCGTGGTCAAGGCACCAGCTTTGCGCGTCTGCCTGCACGCGGATGAGAAGCGTGTCGTTGTCGACGGATAGGATCTTGCCGGGAATCTTCATTTGGTAGCAGGGGGCATCACGAAGGCACGAATGCCGCGCGTGATGTTTTTGATGGAGATGGCGGTGATACGCTTGTCCTCAATGATGATCTTTTCGACCTCAAAGCGGTCAAAGCATTTTCCGTTCTTAACCTCGTATTTGTCTGCGGGGATCCAGATAAAGGGAGCGGTATAGAGCTCACGCCCGATGCCCCAGTTGAAGCAAGCGCGCTTGAAGCTGTCGGATGCCTCGCCCTTTTCCTTCTCGGTGTTACTTTCTGTGCCGCAGTCGGATTTGTATACCCAAAGCTGACGATCTTCGGTCTTGGCAACATTGATGCCGACACGGCAGAACAGATTTCCCTTGCATTCGTAATGCTCCCGTTGCCAGTTTTCGGGACCCACTGTCTCATCCAGAATTGCCATATCCACACGGGCGTTTTTATAGAGGAGCAGGATCAGACCGCTTTCCTTGACGGATTGTACGCGGCACTCGATGTCGTCCTTGTTTAAATCTCTGAATTTCAGCATAATAACTCTCCTTGTTCTTCTCGTTCCTCTACCCGTTCCAGCGGGCAGCACTCTCCTACAAATTTATCCGGGAAATTGACCACCTGTTGCGTGAGGTTACAGCGTTGCTTGGCTCTATCGAAAAACTGGCAATGCTTGCAGGCGATCTCGATGTTTCCCCGCCAATCTACGGGGAAGGAGACTTCGACCACGGCTCTTGCCTTGATGTATCTCGATACGCCGCTGTCAAAGTTCGCCATCCTCACATACCTCCTCGTCAAGATCGTAGATGGGATCGGTGACGTTCTCCAACTTCTCCAAAAGGTCAATCAGAGAATCGGTATCGTTCAGTGTGGCGCTGTGATCGGTACAGGCGGTTCCTTCGTGAACGTAAATCGTCACGAATTCGGGGTGCAGGGCGGCACTGACGGTGCGCCCCGTGCGATGGATGCGCAGGGTTTCAAGCATGATGTCGGCGAGTATATCGCGGCGGATGGACTCTATTCGTTGCTCATATTCCGCCTTGGTGATCAGTGTGTCGGTTCGATGTGCTTTGGCGTTCATAGTCGTGTCTCCTTTATGCAATCTTGGTTTTCAGCCCGAGAAGATCGAGCAGGTCAACGGTTGGGGTCTCCTTGAAGCAGTCGTAGTGGAGGGGACCGCCTTCGGTTAGAATGATCGATTCGCCCGAGCAGATCGGCTCTCCGCAAAGAGCGCATCTGCCGCTTGCTTCTTGTCTGTATTCGGGGCAGCTCGGGTCGTGCCCGACGGATTGGTGGCAGTATTCACACATTTTGGGGCTCCTTTTGCGATCGGATTTGGGTTAAAATTTTTTGGATTGCGGCGTTTAGGACACTGTCGTGTGCATGACGGGCACGAAGAATTTCATCTGCGGGGATGGCGTTGCGTAGCTCGACACATTCGGTAATGTACTCGTTGATGATACGGTCTGCATCGTCCATGTCGGCGGCGGTAGTTGGGGGAATATCCAATGCCGAAAAGGGGATGCAAGAGAGATTCAAGGTGATCTCGGTTGGGCTCTGGGTGACGGTTGCCTTGATTTCACCAAGGTTTTTGACCGTGCGATAGGCGGTGCCGCGTAAGACGCCGTTCTTGCGTTTGAAGATCATGCGTTCTGTGAGTTTGAGTTCCATAAATAAATCCTCCTTTATTGACAAACGAGGATCGTGTGTGATAAAATGTAATTTGCTACGATTACATTTCTATCAATCACGAACTATCGTTCGTACCTTCTCCTTCATATTACACGAACTTTCGTTCGTTGTCAAGGGGTTTTACGAACTTTTTTTCGTGATGCCGTTGTATGGAGGTTTTATGAGCACTTTTTCGGAAAGAATCAAAGATATGAGATATCAAAAACAACTCTCTCAGCAGAAAATGGCTGAAATTTTGGGCATTGACGTTCGATTGTATCAGTACTACGAATCAGATAAAAAGTGTCCTTCGCTTATCAATGCTTTGAAAATTGCTATCGCTTTGGATGTATCTTTGGATTTCCTTTGCGGGAGAACTGAAATGCAAGAAGTGAATACTAAACCGTAAAAACTTCTTCAACGGTACTGTTCAGTTTTTTCGCAATTTGAATTGCTACATCAACGGCTGGCTTTTTAATTCCAGTTTCGTAATATTGGTAACAACGAATTGTTATCCCCACCGCATCGGCAACCTGCTTTTGCGTCAAGCCCGCATTTTCGCGGGCTTCTTTTAATTTGTTTTTCATACGGGGCTCCTTCAGATTGAGATTGACGCCTCGTCGAGGCGGTGGTAGAGACGGGAAAGGCCTTCGATGTCACAGCGCCCGGACATGATCAGCTTGTCCCGATCGTCCACAAGGGCGTAGAGGCGGAAGAATCCACACTCACTGGTGAGGTAGAAGAAGGGCTCGCCCAGCCGCTTATTGATGCTTTTAACAAGGCACAGGATGCGGCGGGATAGGGCAGAGAGGATCTTTTGGGTGGTCATGTGTAGGTGCCTCCCGTGTAAAGGGTCAGCTGCTGAATGCCCACAATGCGGCAGAACTGCAGCAGGGTGGTGAGCTTGCAATTGCCCGGATGGGCGATCCACTCATAGACCGTGGGGCGGGCGACACCGAGCTTTCTTGCCACCTCGGCAACCGACATGCCCCGATCCTCCATGGCATCCTTGATGCGCTTGGTAAGGATCTCGCCCTCCGATTTTTTAACGCACGTGCGGGTGGAGGCTTTGACGGCGGCGCGGTCGATGGTAATATGCTCGCCCTCTGCTTCCTGCATGGGGGCAAGCCCCTGTACCTGTCCGTTATCGTCTATGAGGATCGCAAGATTTAAGGTGATGGGGATGGGGGATTGTGTGGTCATAGGGGGCTCCTTTCTTTAGTTGTTTGGTAAGGTAAAAGAGAGATGAATTTTTTTCAAAAAAACTTGAAAAAGGGCACTTTTGCATTAAGCCTTTGTGCTATACTTTTGTTGCCCGCGAGAAAGGAGGAGAAATGGATTACAGAGAATATGATCGCATTCAGGTGGTACTTGGCGGAATCGGTGACGATCTTCGCCATGAGATGAAAGAGATTTTAGGGAAATCTACCGCTGATGCGAAAACTAAGGCTCTTGTAGATAATGCTTGCACCAGAATTTCCAAGAGCATTGATGAACTTGCACTCCTTATTTCGCAGGTTATGACTGCCTCAACCAAATGAGGCTAACAGGTCAATGAGTTCCTGACGCTGTGCACTGCTTAGTGTAGATGTTCCGCAAACAATTACATTTCCAACACAAATGTAATCATTATCAGGCGCGGGTGCGGCAACCAACATAGGTGGCATTGTGCTTAAAAAAGCGGTCTGGGACTCGATCTCTCTGAGTAAGGCTTTGATTTTGTCAAGCCTCTCAGAGAGGTTTTCGTTTTTGATTTGTGCGTAAATAGGGAACATAAAAGCCTCCTTTGGTGAATGTCATTCAACATCCTTTGTAAAAAAAATCTCATCCGTATCAACCGCGGACAGGGACAGCAGGGTATTAAGGCACATGATTTCGCTGGCTTTAAACTCGGTTTTGTTATGGACCTTGTTAAAGAATCCGTTGGTCGTCAAGCCCACGGCTGTGGCGAGCGATTCTACAGTATACCCCTTTTCTCGCATCTTTCCTTGCAGTTTCTTGGTGTTGACCACTTTGCTCACCTCCTTTGTGGAATTTTATTCAACACACATAGTATAACATGTTGCGCGTTGAATGTCAAGCTCTTTTTTTAAAATATTTTGGATTTTTTAAAAAAAGTGTTGATTTTTATTCGCCTTTCTTGTATAATGAGAGTGAACAAGCAAGGAGGTGTCTTTTATGAACGATCTTCTCAAACTTATGGGGCAGAGAATACGTGACAGACGTGTTTCCTTAAAAATGTCGCAGACAGATTTAGCAAAACGCGCGGGGTACTCTTCCAGATCCTCTATAAATAAGGTGGAAAAAGGAATTGTAGATATCCCGCAAAGCAAGATCAAATTGATTGCCGATGTTCTTATGACCACTCCTGCCTGCCTAATGGGCTGGGAGGAGCCTGATCAAAATACAGAATTATTAAATGTGAAGCCTAACGCTGTTTTTCTCCCCGAGAAGAACATCCATCTGATCCCGCTTTTTGAGAATGTTTCCGCAGGATTTGGGGCGCTTGCCATTAACAGCGTAGTGGACTATGTGCCGTTATACTTCGGCAGCGATGCTGAGGCGCAGGAATCCATCTGTATTAAGGTGCAGGGGGATAGCATGTACCCAAAGATCGAGGATGGGGATATTATTCAGGTGCACAAGCAGGAAAGCGTGGATAGTGGAGCTCTTGCCGTGGTGCTTTTGGATAATGAAGAAGGGCTTGTAAAAAAGGTCGTTTATGGCGAGGATTGGATAGAGCTACATTCGATCAATCCCATGTATAAGACCATGCGCTTTGAGAAAAAGGATGTCTTGCGTATCCGTGTTCTCGGCGCTGTCAAGAAAATCATCAAGAACGTATAAAGCCCGTCCGCGAGTGCGAGGACGAGGCGAAAAGAAAGGATTGATTTATTATGGCGAAAAGACCGATATTGTCCAAAACAGTTGTCGATCGGCATTGTAAATATCATCCAAAAGGCGAACGCGACAAGAAAATGCATGAGGCAATCTACGGTCCCCGAGTAAAACCAAAAGCTGCTGACCTCCCTCCGTATTACGAGATAATGGATTTTTGGTACGATCCCGAAACGCACATGGTGCAAATCAATTTTTTGGAGACTGTTATAACCGACGAAAACAAGCCTACAGAGTTTGTAGATGGGCTTCCCGTATGGTCAGGCAGAAAAACAATATTGGTAAAAAAACTACGACTGGATAATTTTCAGTTGGAGTTTTTAAATCAACATGACAATGCGATAATACGTGAATTTGCTATAGACATTGTGTATTTAATGGGAGACCTTGACAGATTACCATCTTGGTTTGTAGCGGAAATTGCCAAAAGAGACTATGAGATGTTTACAAAAAAAGAAAAAGAAAAAATAGCATACAACGAGTATAAATATAAAAACCAAAACCAAGAAAGGGCTATGTTGCTTCAAGAAAATGCGGAGATGATAGGAGATCACATCAATAAGATACGTTCATTGGAGCAAGAAATAAAAACTTATAAAAGCACCATTGCGTCGCTTCGCACAAATCCAAGATCTATCATATCTTCCTTGCTTTTTGTGAAATCTAAAGCGCAAAGAATGATAGCAGAAATAGAACTTAAACGGGTAAAAGTTCAAGAGATGTTGGAATCCGAAATTCGTGCTTTAGATGAAGTGAAAATGTTCGATCAAGAGTTGAGGGTATCTCCTCCAAAAATTTCTCTGCATGAATATACTGAAACGGTTAATGATTGTCAAGAAAAAATCAAAAAGATCGAAAACAGATACAAAAACATAATCGAAAAAATAGAGCAGTTACCTTTTGAAGATACGGAACTTTTCTACGAGGAATACACCATGGCATATTCCTCAATTCGCTAAAGAGGAGAAGAAAGAATATGCGGACGCTTTTAAGAGTTTTATTGCTTTTGCAAATTGTTTCCGTAGTGGTTGCTTTTTGCCTTCTAATGGTTGCTATGACATCAAAAGAATCGGTATTGTTACCGTTACTCTTATTGTTCGTTTCGGTGCTGAATATTGCATTGGTTTATGTTGTGCTGAAGAATGCAGATGAAGTTGATGAACTCAAAAAGGATGTGGCAAAACTCAAACGGAGCACGTTCGCGATCTTTTCTCAAACTCCCACATTGAGTGAAAATGCTCCTACAGAGTGGGAGTGTCCCAAGTGCGGAACAAAAAACAGGAAGGGCACACAGAAATGTTGCAAATGCTCAACAAGATATTTTTCTGTTGATCAATAAACAGAAAGGAGGTAGACGATGGCAACCAGGTTACCGAGCGGCAAATGGCGTGCACAGGTGTTTCTCTATACCGATGCAAACGGTAAGCGGATCTATGAATCCTTCATTGCCGATACTGCAGACGAGGCGGATTATGAGGCGTTGACCTTCAAGCTGGGGAAGGGTAAGAGGGTAGAGAAGAAGAATATCACTCTGCGAGCCGCAATGCGGGCTTGTATCGAGTCTAAACGCGGCATCCTTTCTCCTGCTACCATCCAAGGCTATGAGGTCATAGAGCGCAATTTTGGGGCGTTCCTTGACACTCCAATCATGCAGATCAATAAGATCAATTTGCAGACGGCGATCAATCAATATATGTTTGGCGGACGAAACGACGGAAAGGGTGGGACAAGATCGCCCAAGTCGGTGCGGAACGCCTACGGCTTTATCAATTCGGTGCTGCGGCAGAACGATATTAACCTTGGCGAGATCGCGCTACCGCAAAAGCAGGAGATCGAATATGCCACGCCCTTCGACGCGGAGCTCTCCAAGATCTTCGATGCGGTGAAGGGGACAAACATCGAGATTCCCGTGCTGCTGGCGACCTTCTGCTCCCTGCGTCGTAGCGAGATCTGCGGACTGCGATTCTCCGACGTGGATTTTGAAAATAATGCTATTTGCATTGATCGGGCGCGCCTACGCATCGCCAAAGAGGAACATATCAAAACCACCAAGACCAAAAAATCCAAACGCGTGGTATTTGCCACCGATTACATTGTTTCTTTGATCAAGGCACTCCCGCGCAAAAGTGAGGATGATCTCATCTTCCCGTACAGCCCCAATATGCTGACAAAGCGTTTTCCTCAGATATTGAAGAATTGCGGGCTGGAGCATTGCCGCTTCCACGATCTGCGGCATTCCTTTGCCTCTATCCTCTACGATCACGGTATCGACCTCTCCTACATTCAAACTATCGGAGGGTGGTCGTCCGATCGTGTGATGAAGAGCAGATACATTCAGATATCCGATAAGCGGATGAAAGGAAAGAGTGAGGAAGCAAACGAGATCTTCGAGCAAATCCTTAAAAAAGCATAGAAAAAAGGGCAGGGATTTTTGCATCTCTGCCCTCGTTTTTTTCGTGTTGCATCGTGTTGCAAAGCCTTTTTTGTGTTGCAAACCTGTTGCAATCTTTCCAATTTCGGAAAAACAATTCTGTTTGAGCATTACAATTTAGGCGGTAATCTTGCGGTTTTGGAAATGACGAAAGTCCGATAAAACAAAGGAAAATCCCTCAAACGCCCATTTTATCGGCATTTGAGGGATTTTTCCGTTTTTGGTGGAGCATAGGGGATTCGAACCCCTGACCCCAACACTGCCAGTGTTGTGCGCTCCCAACTGCGCTAATGCCCCGTATTCAACAGGAAATAGTATAACAGAAAAGGAGGGATTTGTCAATACCTTTTTTCAAAAAACAAAAATATTTTTACTGAGCGATTGTTTTTGCCATGGGTAGCCGAGCCTTAATAGATTGAACCCGCCTGCAGGCCTTTATTTTCAGCGCTTTTGACGCCAAGGGCGCTCGTAAAGTCCGCACTTGACTTCAGTTCAATCTATTGAGACTCGGCTAGATGAATTTTATTTGACATTTCGGCTTTTTTGCATTATAATGAAAATACAATCCTATCAAGGAGGTCTGCAATGAAACGAATCTTATCCGTGTTGCTATGCCTTGTGTTACTGATGACAGTGTTTGTCTCTTGTGATGATGACAGTGAAAAAGGTGAAGATGTAACATTGATTGCTCCCGACGATCTTCCTGTGATCAGAAATATCGGTCATTTTGACTATGCCTGCTTTGCCGATGAGGCAAGCAATACTACGTTGCGTCTGAAATTGCCCAAGGATTGGTCGTATACCGCATCCTCCGGCTCCTATTCCGTTTCCAAGGAGGGAATAACGGTCGGTTCGGTTTCAACGGGAAAGCCTGCCGATGCCAATATGACCGGTGTCAAAACCATGACTGGCGATGCGATCACCGTTGAAATTCTGACGGGTATGCTGACCCGCGAAGATACGACTGAGCCCTATTATCAGATCCTTTTCTCCTTTGATGAGAACGGCACCGCTCGTTGCATCACGTTGGAGGTCAAGCAAAGCGAGATGGATGCGGTGATGATCAAATGGTGCTCACAGCCTGAGCTTTTGACTGTGAAGGGCTACAATGACATCCCCGTGATGCCTTTGAGTCAAGGGAATGGCAGCACCAGGATTCTGATGCTTGGAAACAGCTTTTTGTATGATCGTTATTCCAATATCAAGGCAATTTTACAGGAGCTGATAGACGCCAGCGAGAAGGAGTGCACCGTTGTGCGAGGTGCATTCGGCTACGCTTCGGTAGAAAGCTTCGCCACAAGTGCGGAAAACTCTTATCCGACCATACGCAGTGATATTGCGGCGGGGCGATTTTCTGTTGTATTTCTGTGCGGACTCTATAATTCCGCCGATTTGGCTTGTGTGCAAACCATGATAGATCTTTGTGCCGATTCGGGAACCCGCCTTGTTCTTTTGCCCGCCCATAATGAGAGTGCAACGCAGATTGCGAACGCCGCCGATACCTACCCGAACACTCCGATCTTAAACTGGAAAGAGGAGATCGATGCATTGATCGACAATGGTGTGGCAAAGGCTGATTTTGTCAATAATGATACCCATGGCCACAGTACTGCGCTTGCCGGTTATGTGGGTGCACATATGATTTATCGAAGCCTGTTTGGTGAGATTCCTCCCGATCTCCCCTCGGATTGTGAGGCGATTTCTCAAAGTACCGTGAACTCCTTGCTCGGCACTTATGCCAAGGAGGGCATACAGTGGGTGGAGGAGACCGAGATCAAGCGGTTGAAATAACCCAAAAGCGGCCAATGCGCTTTGCCTGCTCGGGCGATACGCATTGGTCTGCTTTTTTGTTTGTATTTTCATTGACTTTATAAGCGGTCTATGGTACAATTATTCATACCGTTATTGGGTGAATTTGAAAGAGAGGTGGTAGCATGACGCTCATTATTGCCGAAAAACCGAGTCTTGCACGGAACATTGCGGCGGGCATCGGGCAGATGTCCAAGCGAGACGGTTATCTTGAGGGCTGTGGCTATCTTGTCACATGGGCCTTCGGCCACCTTTTTTCGCTTTGCGATATCGAAGCCTACAATCCCGCCCCCGAATCGGCCAACGGATACTGGACCATGGAAAATCTCCCTTGTATCCCGCAAAAATTTCAATTTGAGCTGCGGCGCGGAGCCGATAAGCAGCTTGACCCCGGTGTGGAAAAGCAGTTTGCCACCATTCGCACGCTTTGCCACCGCGAGGATGTAGAGACCATCGTCAATGCGGGAGACGCGGATAGAGAAGGGGAGATCATCGTTCGGCTCTGTATCATGCACGCCGACCCGCCGAAGGACAAGCAATACAAGCGGCTTTGGCTCCCCGACCAGACTCCGGAGACCGTGGCTGCGGCCCTTTCTGACATGAAGGATGCCAAGGAGTATCGGAATCTTGCCAACGAGGGCTTTGCCCGTACGTATATCGACTGGCTCTACGGTGTTAATCTGACCCGCTATGCGACCCTCAAGTTCGGGTCACTTCTGCGAGTCGGGAGGGTCATCGTTCCCATTGTGCGTGCCGTTTATGACCGTGATATGTCCATCCGCCATTTTGAGCCCTCCAAATACTATGCCATCATCAGCAATGCCGAGACCAACGGGGAAATGGTGGAATTGAAAAGTGAGCGGAAATATGAGCTTTCGGATGCGGTCAAGGCCAATAATTGCTGTACCGTTTACAACAGGACGGGTGCGGTGGTCTCGGCGGTCAAAAAGAAAAAGGATACCTTGGCGCCGGGCAAGCTTTTTTCGCTTTCAAAATTGCAGAATCTGCTTGGTAAAAAGCACAAAATGTCCATGACCGAGAGCTTGGAGATCATTCAGGGACTTTACGAAAAGGGATATCTGACCTATCCGCGTACCAATTCCGAATATCTTGCCACCGCCGAAAAGGATAAGATGAAAAAAATTATCGGGCAATGCGGCAAATTGGGGTATCCCGTAACATTCAAGGACTCTAAAAAGATTTTTGATGACAGTAAGATCGAGTCTCACTCGGCTCTGACACCCACGTATAAGATCCCGCAAAAGGGGGAGCTGACCGAGAAGGAAAATCTGGTTTATGCTACGGTTTTCCGCCGATTTGTAGCCATTTTTTGCGCCGAGGCTTGCCTGGCCGAGCGCACCGAGATCACCATCAAGGTGGGGGACTATGAAACATTTACTCTCAAGGGTCTGGTGATCCTTGAAAAGGGGTGGATGAAGTACGATGATGCATCGCAAAAGGATAAGGTCCTGCCCAAGCTTTCCAAGGGTGACAGCGTCAATGTTGATTTCAAGCCGGTGGAAAAGGAGACCACACCGCCCAAGCATTATACCATCGAAACACTCAACAATTATCTGAAAAATCCCTTCCGTGAGGAAAAGGCCGCGGTGGAAAAGACTGCTGCCGAGGAAAAAGCGGCCGAGGAGGACGTGGTGGGCGCAGATGACCGGGAAGAGTACCGTGCCATTCTCGAAGGACTGGAATTGGGCACCGAAGCGACCCGTACGGGGATCATCGATAACGCCCGCAAGAGTCAGTACATCGCGCTCAACAAGGATTCGTATTCGATCCTTCCGGGCGGGGAATATCTGATTGAATCATTGGATCGCCTGCAGATCCGCATGGATAAGCAACGCACCTGTGAAATGGGAAGGGCGCTGAAAAAGGTCTTTCACGGTGAAATGTCGGTAGAGGAGAGCGTCGCTCTGGCGGCCAATGAGATCAAAGCAGTATTTGAGCGCCCCGCACTTCCGCCGGAGGAGGATACCGATATCGGGCTTTACGGTGACGAGGTCGGTGCTTGCCCCGTCTGTGGCAAGCCTGTCGTGCGCGGTAAATTCAGCTATGGCTGTAAGGGGTATAAAGAGGGCTGTACCTTTAAGGTGAATCTCTTTATCTGCGGGCGTGCGATCTCGGTGTCCAACATCAAATCGCTTTTGACCACCGGGCGTACCGCCAAGATCAAGGGCTTTATTTCCAAAAAAAGCGGAAGACCATATGATGCCTATTTGAAATTGCAGGATGGCAAGGCAGTATTTGATTTTTCGGAGTGAGGAGAGCGAAGATGAATGCTTTCGAAAAAAGCCGTTGGATATGGGTATCTGCGGGGGAAGAGAAGGATCAGTACGCGGAATTTAACGATAAAATAACCTATTGCGGTAAAAAAACCGTGATCCGCCTGTCCTGTGACTCGGACTATACACTGTATGTCAACGGAGCCTATGCGGCCTCCAACCAGTACGGAGATTTTGAGCACTATAAAATTTACGATTCTGTTGATATTACGGAATATCTCACGCAAGGAGAGAATGAGATCGGCATTCTTGTGCATTATTGCGGCGTTGCCACCTCCCGCTACCGCCCTGCAAGGGCGGGGCTGATCTATGAGGTGCTTTGCGACGGTGAAGTGATCCTTTACAGTCGAGAGGAAACCCCCTCCCGCATCAGCCCTGCTTATGTCAGCGGCGCGCAGATCATGGTGACATCGCAGCTCGGCTTTACATTTTTTTACGATGCAACCAAGAGGGCGGAGGGCGGCTACACTCCCTCGGTCTGTGTGGAAAAGGCGTGCACCTTTTATCCAAGGCCCATCGAAAAGGCAAAAATGCTCCCTCGCCGTCCGATGAAGGCAGTGACGCGCTATAGCGATACTCACTATCTCATTGACCTTGGTGGCGAGGTGGTCGGTGTTCCCGTACTGGATGTGATTTCCGATACCGAACAGGAGCTGACAGTCGCCTGGGGTGAGCATATCACGGATGGCGGTGTGCGAAAAACTATCGGTAAGCGGCATTTTTACTATACATACAAAACGGTGAAGGGGCGCAATACCTTCGTTAATTATATGTTACGCTTGGGATGTCGCTATCTGGAGGTCTTTGCAGCAGAGCCCGTTGAGCTGGAGTACGCAGGTGTTCTGCCGCAGGTCTATGAGGTCGAAGTCCTGCCGTGCCGTATCGAGAACGAGCTTGACCGCCGTATTTATGATGCATGCGTCAATACCTTGAAATTGTGTATGATGGAGCACTATGTGGATTGTCCGTGGCGTGAGCAGGCCTTGTATGCCTTTGATTCGCGAAATCAGATGCTTTGCGGATACTATGCCTTCAAGGACAAAAATGACGCATATGCACGGGCGAATCTGATGCTGATCGGTCAGGATCGAAGGGAGGATGGATTGCTTTCCATCTGCTATCCCTGCGGCACGCCGCTTGCCATTCCGTCTTTTTCGCTCTATTTTCTGCTTGCCGTGAAAGAATACGTTGACCATACGGGAGATGTTGCGTTGGCAAAAGAGCTGCTGCCCAAAATGCTTGGTATCTGTGAGGAGTTTTTGGCTCATGTCCGGGATGGACTGCTCCAAACCCTTGAAGGGGAACAGATGTGGAATTTTTACGATTGGTCGGCGTTCTCCGCGGGAACGCTCGGAAAATCGGAGGAGGCGGCACCGGATCTTGTCATCAATTGTCTCTTTGTCATTGCTCTGGATTGTCTGTCTTGGCTATGTGCCGCTACGCAGACGGCTTTTCCGTATCCCCATGAAGCAGAGCTGCTACGACAACGTATTCGGCAGGCCTTTTTGACCTCGGATGGTGTATGCACTATGCACATGGGCAGAGAAGAATACACCGTTTTGGGGAATTCCTTGGCCATTCTTGCCGGTATTGTCCGGGAGCATGAGGCCGAGACGGTGTGCGATCGCTTGATCAATGGCACCTTGGCCGATTGCTCGCTTAGCATGAAGGTGCTGGAATATGCGGCACTTTTACAGACGAACACTGAAAAATATCGCAATTTCGTGCTTGACGAGATCAGGTCGAATTACAAATTGATGCTGGATGCCGATTCCGATACAGTGTGGGAGACTCTGAAGGGGGCATCCGATTTTGGAGGTGCGGGCAGCCTTTGCCACGGCTGGAGCGCTATTCCCGTATATATTTATCATAAATTGGGCATTGCCCAATTACTTTGAGATAAAAATATGCAAATTTCTTGACATTTGTGTGCAAGTGTTTTATAATACACTTAATTTAATTTTTAACAAAGAGGTATAAGCTATGGAATCCTGGTTGAATCTTGAAGGTAAATCCATTATCGTGACCGGCGCCGCATCGGGCATCGGTCTTGCTTGTGCACAGGAGCTGCTGAATGACGGGGCTTATGTGACGATCTGCGATATTGCGGAAAACGCTCCCGCGCTTGAGGTGGGCAACGGTAAGCTGTTGTATGTGCGTACCGATGTGACCAGCAAGGCAAGCGTTGATGCCATGATTGCCAAGGTTGTTGAGACCTTCGGCGGCATTGATGTTATTGTCAATAATGCGGGCATCAACATCCCCCGTCTGCTGGTGGACGAGGGCAACCAATACGAGCTGGATGAGGCTGTTTGGGATAAGGTTATGAATGTCAATGTCAAGGGCCTGTTCCTGTGCTCTCAGGCCGCAGGCCGTGTGATGGTCAAGAATGGCGGCGGTGTTATTATCAATATGTCCTCCGAGTGTGGCCTTGAGGGCTCCGAAGGGCAGAGCGTTTATGCCGCCAGTAAGAATGCCGTTAACGCCTTGACTCGTTCCTGGGCAAAGGAGCTTGGCAAAAAGAACATTCGCGTGGTGGGCGTTGCTCCCGGTATTCTGGAGGCTACCGGCCTGCGTACCCTTTCTTATGAGACCGCTCTCGCTTACACCCGCGGCATCACCGTGGATCAGCTTCGCGCAGGCTATACCAAGACCGGTACCACCCCTCTTGGCCGTTCCGGCAAGCTCTCCGAGGTGGCAAATCTGGTGGCGTTCCTCGCCTCCGAGCGTTCCTCTTACATCCATGGTGTTACCATCAATGTGGCAGGCGGTAAGACCCGCGGCTGATGATTTCGCCTAATGGCGAAGCGCTTTGAGAAATTATCGCAAAGGAGAATTGCTATGAGACAGTATCTGCTTCCCGAAACGGGTATATTCCGCAAAGTCAATATGCACAGTCATTCCACCTTCTCGGATGGCAAGACTACCCCCGAGGAGATCAAGGAGGCCTACAAGGCCGCAGGGTATTCTGCCGTGGCTTTTACCGAGCATGAGCACATCATTGATGTGACTCACCTGACCGATGATGAGTTCATTGCCATTACCGCTTACGAATACGATTACAACACCTGCAAGACCTGCCCGTCTTCTTATATCGGTCATGAGGCTCCTCCCAACTTTAACTTTAAGGAATGCCTGCACCTGAATCTCTATGCCAAGGATCCCCATAATTTCAAGGCCGTTTGCCACAATCCCAAGTTCGTGCACTGCGGCAATGCCAAGCTGTACCGCGAGACCGCGCAGTACGTGGGCGACGGCAATTTCCATCAGGAGTTTACCGTAGAGAACTTTAACGAGGTGATCCGCACCGCCAAGGAGAACGGCTTCTTAGTGACCTACAACCACCCCAACTGGTCGCTGAACACCGCCGAGGTGTATTGCCATCTGGAGGGGCTGGACGGTCTGGAGATCTGTAACGGCAACTGCACCTACGGTAACGATTACGCCCCTATCGTATACGACCAGATGCTGCGCCGCGGCAAGCGGATCATGTGCGTGGCAGGCGACGACAACCACAGCCCCGGCGGTTATTTCAGGTCCTGGACCATGATCAAGACCGACGAGCTGACTTATGATGCCCTGATCGAGGGATTGGAGAAGGGCAATTGCTATGCTTCCAGCGGGCCCGAGATTCATGAGCTCTACGTGGAGGACGGTAAGGTGACGGTGCGTTGCTCCGAGGCGAAGCGCATCGACTATTTCACCGCAGGCCGCCGCAGACAGATGCGTACTGCTCCCAAGGGCGGCGAGCTTTTGACCGAGGCCACCTTTGAGATCGACCCCAATGATGTTTACTTCCGCATTGTGGTACGGGACGAGGATTTCGAGCACGCCAGCTCCCGCGGCTATTGGTTGGACGAGCTGGAGGCATTCAAGGAATAAATGTTACTGTTTTATGTGAGACACGGCGATCCGATTTATGCTCCTGATAGTCTGACCGAGCTGGGGTAAAAGCAGGCAGAGCCGCTTTATGGTAAATAATATGAGTTTTGAGTAAAAAAGCAGCGCACTCTCGTTTGAGAGTGCGCTGCTTTTTTGCGTCATTGCTCCAGCGCCCGCATATCGGCAATGGCGCTTGCAGGATCGGCGGCACCGAAGATCGAGGAGCCTGCTACGATCACATTAACGCCTGCCTTCAGTACATCGGCAATGGTGGTATCGTTGATACCGCCGTCGGCCTCAATGTCAACCGAAAGCCCCTTCTTTTCGATTTCGGCACGGAGACCACGTACCTTATCAAGGGTTGCGGGAATCAGCTTTTGTCCGCCAAAGCCCGGCTCTACGGTCATGACCAGCACCATATCGCAAAGGGGGAGCAAGGGGAAGATCGTTTCAATGGGAGTTTTGGGGGAGACCGAAACCGCCGCTCTCAGACCTGCTTCCTTAATGGCCTTCAGAATGGCGTCGGGATGTTCGGTGCTTTCCACGTGAATGGTGATGCTGTCCGCACCCGCCTTGATGAAATCGGCAATATAGCGCTCGGGGCACTCGATCATCAAGTGTACATCAAACAACAGCTTGGAGTGGGGGCGCAAAGCGCCGATCACAGGGGCGCCGAAGGAGATATTGGGTACAAAATGGCCGTCCATCACATCCAGATGGAGAAAATCGGCGCCTGCCGCTTCTACACGAGCCACGTCAGCGGCAAGATTGGCAAAATCGGCGGCGAGAAGAGAAGGAGAAATTTTCATATATACCTCACATAAGTACAATTTTCGACATATCCTGACAAGGGATGGCGTTTCCCGATAAAAATTCGCGCGGTGGGGACAGTGGAAGTATCAAAGGCGCGAAGTGGGGAAAAGCAGCTGTCCTTGCCGCGCTGTAGCCGCCCGTGGGTACCCACGGGCGGCCTTTTGAATTACAGCCTCTGTGGGCGCAGTGTGCTTTCCAATAAGCATACCGCATGGGCGGCGATGCCTTCCTCCCGCCCCGAAAATCCCAGCTTTTCCTCAGTGGTGGCTTTTACATTGATGGCGTTGATTTCAACGCCCAGCGCGCGAGCCAGATTTTCTCGCATTTGCGGAATGTGGGGGGCAAGCTTGGGCTTTTGAGCAATGATCGTGGCATCGATATTTCCAACCTGATATCCCGCCTCCCGCACACGTCGTATCACCTCGGCGGCGAGCAGAAGACTGTCGGCACCTGCATAGGTGGGATCACTGTCGGGAAAGAGCTTGCCGATATCACCCAACGCCGCCGCACCCAGCAGGGCATCCATGACGGCGTGGGTTAGCACATCGGCATCGGAGTGGCCCAGCAACCCGACGCTGTGGGGAATTTCCACACCGCCGAGAATGAGCTTTCGCCCTTCCGTCAGGCGGTGCACATCGTATCCGTGACCGATCCTCATTTGGTTACCTCTCTTTGAGAAAGAATAAATTCTGCACGTGCGATGTCGTCAGGTGTGGTGATCTTGATATTATCCTTGCCGAAATTCACCAATTTAACGGGGTATTTGATCCTCTCCATCAGCTGATTGTCGTCGGTGATAAAGTCATCGTCCACATGAGCAAGAGCCGCACGGTAAAGATCGGCGTGAAAGACTTGAGGGGTTTGCACCAGAAAAACCTTATCACGGTCTACGGTAGATGCGATAAACCCGCGCTTGTTTGCCATTTTTACCGTGTCGGTTACACCGCAGGCAGCAGTGGCGGCGCGATGCCGATAGGCCGCCCGACAGACCTTGCCGATCTGCTGTGGAGTCGTGAGACACCGTGCTCCGTCGTGAATGGCCACATAACGGGATTTGGGGTTGATCTTCCGAAAGCCGCGGCGTACCGACAGCGCACGGGTAGAGCCACCGCGGGTTACCGCTTGCAGCTTGGAGATACCGTACCGATCGGCCAGCTGCCATACGGATTCGATATCCTCAGCGCGTGCCACCACAATGATCTCGTCAATATAGCGGGCCTTCTGAAAGGAGAGAAGGGTGCGCGCCAATACGGGCACGCCCTTCACTGCAAGGAACTGCTTGGAGACTGTTGCACCCATGCGGGTCGAGTTTCCTGCCGAAACGATGATGGCGGAGGTAAAGGGGGAAGGATCCCTTCCGCTAAGGGTCAGCACCATGTCGGCGGCAAATTCCGCAAATGCCATATCAGCAACCGAAGGAGCCGTTCTCGATGTCGGTAAACATATCGATGCGGGTCTTATGCTTACCACCCTCAAATTCAGTGTCCACAAAAATATCGGCAAGATCCAGTGCCAGTCCCGGGCCGATTACGCGAGCGCCGAAGCAAAGCACATTGGCGTCGTTGTGCAATCGGGTCAGGCGAGCGCTGAAGGTGTCCGAGCAGCAGGCGGCGCGGATGCCCTTGTGCTTGTTGGCCGCCATGGACATACCAATGCCGGTGCCGCAGATGAGAATACCCAGGTCGCATTCGCCACTCTGGATCTTAGTGCAAACGGCGTGAGCGTAATCGGGATAATTGCAGCTTGCGGTGGTATGAGTACCCACATCAATGACTTCAAAGCCGCGCTCGATGAGATGATCGCGGACGATGGCCTTCAGTTCGGGGGCGGCATGATCACAGCCGATAACCAGTTTTTTCATAATTTTTACTCCTTTTCGGTGTTTTTCAGTTTTTCCAGACGTTCTCTTTCTGCCTGGGGCAGGCGGAGATAAACAGGCTTTAGCTCTGCATCGGTGCAGAGATTGCCCTCATGATAGGCTCTGAGCGCGCATTTTGCCACCGAAACGGCGTTTTGATCGTGCAACAGAGCAGAGATGCCTTCGGGCGCCGCTTCCGGCGCCAGGCGCTTAAATTCGCCGATGCCGTCACCGACCAGACGGAAGGGCGCGCCTTTCTGAAGCAGCTCAGCCGCTAACTCGGTGACTGCAAGGGCACGATCAGGGCACAAACGGGTCAATACACCGCTTTCGTAACGGAACAGTGCATTGTAGACCTGGCCGCGCCGTGCGTTCATGACAGGGCACAGAATCCCGCTTGCGGGCACAAGGTTTTCGGCAAGTGCCTCAAGCGTTGAAACCGCCGCACAGGGTTTATTTTTACCGAATGCAAGCCCTTTGACGGTAGATACGCCGATGCGTACACCGGTAAAGGAGCCGGGGCCCACACTACAGGCAAACAGATCGATATCCTCCACCGTATATCCCGCGGTTTTAAGGACCGATTCGATCATGGGGAGCAGTGTTTCACTGTGGGTATTTCCGTTTTTTACGGTAAAGGACGCAATGGGTGTTTCATCGCGGCAGAGTGCCACGCTTGCCACCAATGCGGTGCTGTCTAATGCCAGAATCAGCATAATGACTCCTTTTCAATGGTGATGAGCCGACTGTCGGGGCGGCTCGGATCGTCTTTTTCGATGGTGACCCTCCAATAGTCGTCGGGCAGGGCAAAGGGAATGTTTTCGCTCCATTCCACAAGGGCGATGCCATCCCTTGCCAGGTAATCGTCATAACCGATGGAATAGAGATCGTCCTCCCCGGTGATGCGGTACATATCGAAATGAAAAATTGTTTTTTCCTTGCCGCGGTACTCGTTGACCAGAGCAAAGGTGGGGGAGCGGACCGCCACTCCTTGGCAAAAAACCGAGACAAAGCCCCGCACGAAGGCGGTCTTGCCAACACCCAGGTCGCCGTAAAGAGCAACGAAGGGGGGCAGGGAGGCATCCTGCTTCATTTCAAGGGCAAGGGATGCCCCCACGCTCTCGGTCTCTGCGGTACTTGTTGTATGAATCAGCTTTTTCATATCAGTGCTTTTTTTGCAGCTTTTCCCGGCTGCCGTCGGGGCGCTCGATCACGGTATTTGCCAGCATCCCGCCAAAGGAGGCGCGGATCTCGGCAAGGTATTCCTGCCGCAGCGTCTGTTGCTCCGCTTTTTCCGCAACGGTCAGCTCACGCTCCTTGGAGAGATGAGCCAACTCGTTGATGCGGTCGATTTTTGCACGCTCCATCTTAACCACGCAGGGTGAGACCCAGCTCACGGTCCAGGAGTGTCAGCACTTTCTTAGAGACCTTGTCGGCGTCCTCAACGGTCAGGGTATGATCCTCGGCACGCAACGTCATGCGCATCGAAACCGATTTTTTGCCCTCGCCCACCTGGGGACCGCGATAAATATCAAACAGAGCAACACCCTCGCACTGCTTGCCGCCCGCCTTCTGCATGACGGCCATGATCTTGCCCACCTCCAGTGCCTCGTCGCAGACGAAGGAGAAATCACGGGTGATGGCGGGGAATTTGGGCAGAGGACGGTAGTGAGTCGCAGAGTCACGGCTCTCAAACAGAGCGTCAAAGTCGATCTCGGCGGCATAAACGGGCATGGAAATGCCGTAATTTTCAGCCACCACGGGATGGATCTGTCCAAAGATCGCCAGCTGTGTTCCGCCCACGGTCACCTTGGCACAACGGCCGGGATGGTAGGAAGGATTGTCGGTGACGGCAGTCCATTCGGCCTTAATGGCGGCCAAAGCCAGTAGATTTTCGATCACACCCTTCACGGTGTAGAAATCGGCGTCGCCATACATGCCAAGGGTGAGGATTTTACCCTCGCGGGGGAGCTTGGTGGCATCCTCGTCGGGGAGATAGACCGAGCCCATCTCAAACAGGCGAACATTCTCGTTGTTGAAGTTGGCATTGCGCGCCAGAACCTCCAGCATGGAGGGGAGGGTGGTGGTGCGCATGACGCTGGTGTCCTCGCCCAAGGGGTTGGAGATCACCACCGAGCGGCGCAGAGGCGATTCTGCGGGCATACGGATCTTGTCGTAATATTTGGGCGAAATGAAGGAGAAGGTCTGAATCTCATCCAGGCCCATGCCGTAAAGGGCGTTTTCCACATCCACACCAAAGGCCTGCTTGGGGGTGCGACCGCCCTCGGTGGTTTCGGCGCAGATCTTGGTGGAAACGATCTTGTCGTAACCGTAGATACGCATGATTTCTTCTGCAATATCATTCATGCAGGCCAGGTCGGCACGGAAGGAGGGAACGGTGATTTTGCCGTCCTTGACGACACAATCCAGAGCCTCGAGAATTTCGACCATGCGCTCCCTGGAGATATTAGTGCCAAGGAACTTGTTATAGCGGTCGGGCTCAAAGGGGAGGACGGTGGTGGCGGGCTTACCGGGATAAACGTCGATGATGCCGTCCACCACGTCGCCCGCGTCAAGGAGCTCCACCAGCTCGCAGGCGCGCATCAGACCGCCGTAGCAGTTTTCGGGATCAAGCCCCTTTTCAAAGCGGGCGGAGGACTCGGTACGCATACCGTTTTTCTTGGCGGTCACGCGCACGGATGCGCCGTTGAAGCAAGCAGATTCAAAAACCACGGTCTTGGTGGTGTCAAGGATCTCGCTGTTGGCGCCACCCATCACGCCTGCCAGAGCGCAGGCCTTTTTTTCGTCGGCAATGACCAGCATGGAGGAATCCAGTACGTGGTCGACATCGTCCAGGGATTTGAATTTCTCACCCTCCTCAGCACGGCGCACGCGGATGGCGGAGCCGTCCAGAGAGGTGTAATCAAAGGCGTGCATGGGCTGACCGTACTCCAGCATCACGTAGTTGGTGATGTCAACGATGTTGTTGATGGGGCGCACGCCTGCGGCGTGCAGACGCATGCGCAGCCACATGGGGGAGGGCTTGATGCGCACATTTTTGACGACCTTTGCCGCATAGCGGTAGCAAAGGTCGGGTGCTTCGATCTTGACCGAGAGATATTTGCTGACGTCATCCCCGTCGCAAGCCCCGCGGAAGGTGGGGGCAGGAACATTCAGCTCTCTGCCGAAGGAGACGGCGGTCTCCCGCGCCAGACCGATCACCGACAGGCAATCGGGACGGTTGGAGGTGATCTCAAACTCCACCGCGGTGTCGTCCAGCATCAGCGCAGTACGGATATCGCCGCCGATGTGCTCGGCAAAGGATTCGTCAAGGATCAGGATGCCGTTTTCCTCCTTGCCGGGGCACTCGTGGGTCGTGAGCCCCAGTTCGCCCATGGAGCAGAGCATACCGTTAGAGGGCACGCCGCGCAGCTTGCCCGCCTTGATGGTCACACCGCCGGGGAGCTTCGCCACGGGGATGGCGGCAGGCACGATGGCGCCCTCAAAGACGTTTTGGGCACCGGTGACGATCTGGGTATCCTCGCCCGTGCCGATATCCATGGTGCAGATCAGCAGATGATCGCTGTCGGGGTGGGGAACGATCCTTTTGATGCGCGCCACCACCACGTTTTCGATCTCTGCGCCAATCTCCTCATAGCCCTCGACCTTCGACCCGGTCAGGGTCATTTTGTCGCAATAATCCTTGATATTTACGTCGCTGACGTCAACAAAGTCGGCCAGCCATTTCATAGACAGATTCATTTTGTGCTCCTCCTCTCTTAAAACTGCTTCAAAAAGCGCTCGTCGTTCTCATAGAACAGACGGATGTCGTCAATGACGTAGCTGGTCATGGTCACACGCTCCAGACCCATGCCAAAGGCAAAGCCGCTGTAGACCTCGGGATCGATGCCGCAGTTGGAGAGCACAAAGGGGTGCACCATGCCGGCGCCCAGGATCTCGATCCAGCCCTCGCCCTTGCAGACACGGCAGCCCTTGCCGCCGCACACAAAGCAGGAGACATCCACCTCTGCCGAGGGCTCGGTGTAGGGGAAGTGATGGGGACTGAAGCGGATCTCGGTGGATTCACCGAACATTTTGCGGGCGAAGGTCTCAAGCGTACCCTTCAGGTCGCTCATGGTGATGCCCTTATCCACCACCAGGCCCTCCATCTGATGGAACAGGGGGGAGTGGGTGGCGTCCAGCGCGTCGGAGCGGTAGACACGGCCGGGAGAGATAACGCGGATGGGGGGCTTCTTGTGCTCCATCACGCGCACCTGCACGGGGGAGGTCTGAGAGCGGAGCAGAATGTTATCGGTGATATAGAAGGTATCCTGCGTATCTCTTGCAGGATGATTTTCGGGAATGTTCAGCGCCTGGAAGTTGTAGTAATCGTACTCCACCTCGGGTCCCTCGGCGATCTCAAAGCCCATGCCGATAAAGATGTTTTCCATCTCGCGCTGTGCGGCGGTCAGAGGGTGCTGATGCCCCATGCGGGGTGCTTTGCCGGGCATGGTCACATCAAGACGCTCCCGAACCAGACGGTCATTCAGAGCCTTTTCCTTCAGCTCCTTGGATTTCTCGGTGATGGCGGCCTCGATGGCGGCGCGCACTTCGTTGGCCAATTGACCTACCACGGGGCGCTCCTCGGGGGTCAGCTGTCCCATGCCGCGGAGCACGGCGGTCAGCTCGCCCTTTTTACCCAGATACCGTACACGGATCTGCTCGATGTCGGCATCGGCGCTTGACAGCTCCGCCATGGCGGCGGCTTTGATTTTTTCCAATGTCTCTTTCATTGTGTTTGTCCTTTCTTCTTGTGTGAGCATTTAGGGCGGCAAAAAAATAAGCCCGCCCCGAAAAAACGGGACGAGGCGAAGATCGCTCGCGGTACCACCCGATTGAAGCCCCGAGGGGCAACACTCTTGTGACCTGTAACGGGGTCAGCCGTACGCGGCTACAACTGCTCATAAGAGAAGGATCACCGCATCCGCTCCGAAGGGAAAAGCCGTGTTCCCGCGCACAGTCGCTTACAGCCGGGGCGACATTCTCTGGGGTGCGGTTGTGGGAGTGGCACACTTCATCATAGCGTTATCAAATAGTTTACATAGTATTATAACACAATTTTTGCCGAAAATCAAGAGGGAAAGGGAATTTTGTTGACGGTTGCTCCGTCACCCGCCGTCGGCGG
>JAFTNU010000032.1 GCA_017451735.1 Clostridia bacterium | reverse complement strand
CGAGATCATTTCCTCCACGCCCTCGCCCACAGCCTCCTTGGCCACGCGCTTCACGCCGACCTTGGCCACGTCACCCAGCACGTTGTCCAGAACGCCGCCGCCAAACAGCTTACCCATGCCGCCCGTCAGCTTCTCGGTCGCGCCCTCAACAGCACCGCTGGCGGCGCCGTAAGCAAGGCCCTTGCCATAGGATGCCCCCTCACCGAAGGCCTCCTCTGTCCCCGTGCCTGCCGCCGATGCAACGGTGGTACCAAGAGAAGCGAGCTGCGCCACCGCCGCAGGGGCGCCCGCACCCATGGTAAGCGCAGAAACCGCCACTGCAGGTAGCATCTGCCCCACACCCTGGGCCACACCCTCCACGATCTCACCGGCCTTGCTCCCGTTCAGCGCGGACTGATCCAACCCCTCCTGCCATGCGTTGCCGTAAAGCTCGTTTGTCCAATCGGTGGCGATAAAGTCCTTGACCGCATCCTGCGCCTCGGAGCTGAAAAGCCCCGCGATCCCGCCGCCGATCCCGACAAAAAGATCCACGATGCCCTCCACGCCCTTCCCGGCGCCGATGACCACATTCGCACCCACGTCGCCCGCAGTGTGCAGCGCCGTCACAAAACCGTTTTTCTCCTTTTTATCCTGAACAGGGGCGACTGTAGCCGCCCCTGTTTTCTTATATGCGGCAGGGTTACGGGCGGCGAATTTCGCCTCCCGCTCCTGCCTGATCAACTCCGCCTGCACCCGGCGGTCGTATGGTGTCAGCTTGTATGCCATGGTCTGCTCCTTTACTTGTAAAGGCTAAATAATGCGTTATATCCGTCCTTATTGGTGGCTCTGCCTTTGATCTCATAGTATTTACCATTATGAAGCATATACAGCGTATCGCCGTACTTAAAGACTTCGCCATCGGAGATCTGATTTCCGACCGCCTTGACCACGGCAGCCAAATCATCACCGGTTAAATATTCGCCATACTGCACATCGTATGTATTTGTGCCGTCGGTAATGGTAAAGTTATCTCCCTTCTTGTAGTGCGTTCCGTTGCCGTCCTTGTCCTTGTCCTCATTGTAAACAGGATTAGCATTAAAACGTATACCGTCCAGCTTTTCAACACCGTTGCGAGAAAGTGCGAGCGCGGCCTGTGCCTCCCGGTACGCATCATCCGCCGCAATCTGATCGGTATTCTTCCGATAGAAATTCAACCGATTCTCCAGCTCCATCATCTGGGTGTCGCTCACCTTGTCCCGATAGCCGTCAAGATACTTGGCCAGCTCGTCCGTCGTGTTCCAGGATTGGCTGTCGATCATGGTAAGAGCCGCATTATACGCCTCATCCTGCTCGGCCCGGGTCCGCTCATAGAGCTTATCCTGTGCCGCCTCCTGCTCGGTACGGTAGTAATTGTTCAGCTCACTCATGCTCTGGGCATAATCGCTATCCGCCGCCGCCAGACTCTGCCGGTAGCTGTTGTTGGCCGCGATCTTGGCGCTCTCGGTCATTCCCAAGCTCTGCCCCGCCGTCTTTTGAGGCAGATATTTGAGTAGCTTTTGGTAGTTCACATAGGCCGACTCCTTTGCCTGCTGCCTTTTCTGATCCAGCAGCTTTTCCTGATCCGTCTTGTATTGATCCAAGCTGTACATTGTTGCCATTTTTCTCTTTCTCCTTTTGATGGGCCCTGACCCAATTCTCAAACGATTGTAAATGATTGATCTTCTGTACAATACCACCCCTGTAGGTATCCACCACAAACAGATAGGAGCGAAGCAGCTTTGACACCCCCAGCGCCAGCAGCAACGCAACGTAAAGAGCGCGCCAGGCCAGCTCCGCGAATTGGAAGTTCTCCACCATATCCACGCCGAAATAGCCGAAGATCACGGCCATCACGATCTTGGAGAACACATCGGTCATGTTGGTGCGGCGCTGATATTGCTCGGGCGTCTCGCCAAAGTCAAAGGGGTCGTGGAGCCGTTCCCCGTCACCGGTCAGCGCGGCAGTGGAAAGTGGCGTGATCTTCACCTTGATGGCCGCCCGCAGCGCCCTTCTGCGCATTTTTGCCGTCTCGTCGGGCAAGCCCGCAAGTGAGACACGAAGAGGCACACCGTCCCTGTCAAAATAGTCCTCATAGCGCATCCCCGCACCCATCAGGATGCGGGCACGCTCCCGCCGCAGAGCGGCGGCGTTCTGCTCCATACACCACCCATCCAGGCGGTCAATGCTCGGCGCGATCCGCTCCACCGCCTCCCCGTGGGTCCTGCGCGTGGCCTGCATCTGCTCGCTCCGCTTGCCCTTCAGGATCCCCTGCAGATTCAGATTGAAATTGATGGCAAGCCCCAGCACAAAGCCCGTGGCTCCCTCGGCAAGGATTGTGCTGATGCTCTTTCCCGTCACACCGGGCACGAACACAGCGGTTCCTACGTAGATCAGCGACACCAGGGCGATGGCAAGATACCCCGCGGCGTCGCTCATCATGCCCTTGAATTTCTCGCTCATACGCGCCCTACGTACTTCTTCAGCACGTCCTCCATCGCCTTGACGGTGGCATCTGCCGTCACATCGGCCTGCTCATGCATTCTGATCTTCTCCCGTACGCGCCGCAGCCTGGGTGCAAAAAAGATCCAATCCACGGCCTTGCCCGCCAGCGCAACACCCGACAGGAGCTTGATATCCTTGAAGATCGGCTCCATCAGAAAGGCCAGCAAAAAGACGAACGCAAACAAAAAGATGCTACCCGGCGCCTTCATCTTGCCAAAGATCAACAGCGCCAAAAAGGCCACGCACAAAAGGCCGCCGATCCCAAGCTTCACCCCTGCCTGTACGGTGGTGAAATAGCGTTCCCGGTTCACGATCAGCACCGCCGTCAGCGGTGCCACCAGGGAGGCGAAGGAGGCAAGCCCCCACAGTATGTACTGCCGCCACAGCTTAAGGCTCTTTTCCTTCATTTTCTTCCACCACCCTCATGATCTCACGGGCCGTGCCGTTCTTCACCAGCTCCGACTCGTGCGAAAAGGCCAGAGACATCATCCGCACCCCCGTTTCCAAAAGCCCTCGGAGCTTGTCCTCACGGGCACTCTGCTCCGCCTTCAGCTCCGCGATCTTCTCGCGATCCTCTGCCTGCAGTGCCGACAGATTTTCCCTCTGCTCGGCAAGCAGCGTCGCAATGTCACTCTGTAATTTCTCCTGCAGAGCCGTCATCTCGGTGCGCAGCCGCTTCACCTCATCGGTGCTTTCCCTGGCACTGCCGCTGATCAGATTGGCATCGTCCGCAGCGGCGCTGTACTTGTCCGATGCACGCCGCATTCTGGCAAGCAGGGGGGATATAGCGATGTAGACCATGCAAGCACAAGAAAAAATAAAGATCACACCGGGTACGATCTCCTGCTCCACAAAGGCCTGCCACGCAGGCGTTTGCGCTGCATCCTCTTCCGTATCCTCTTCCGTATCGGCTTCCGACGTCCCGTCGGTCACAGCATCGCTCAGGGCGCTCTCCTGCACGCCCTGAGCGGCCTCCTGTTCCGCAGGCCCCGCAAGCTCCTGCACCAGGGCCCCCACGGAAAGCGGCAGCATCATCGCCGCCAGCAGAACGCACGCAAGCATAAAAAAAGCCAAACGTTTCATCATTTTTCCTCCAATCAATTAAAAAAATCAATCACATTAAGGTCGTGGATGCGCCGCAATACGGGCATTCCACATTGCTACCGCCATGATCGTCGTCATAGTAAAGCGTCCTGCCACAATCGGGACAAGTTGTCTCGGAGTAGAACATGGCATAGTACCCCGGATCGGGTTCGGATCCCATGTCAATCCATTCATCGTTGTGGTAGATGTAGGAGTGATCATCGGTCTCGTCGTAAAGCGTGACCTCGTCCGTCATCTTGACGGATGCCGCGCAATAAGGACATTCGGTGATGATACCGTCCATGCCGACCTCATCGCATACCCATTCCAGTGCCCCGTTGCAGGAAGGACATCCGTCGGTATACGTACTGTATTCGGTATAATCCTCACGGGTCTCTCCCTCTTTCAGCCCGATCCATGCGCCGTTCGCATAGAGATAGCTTACGATGGGTCCTTCTCCACCGTCACCGCTATCGGCAGTCGTATCGCCGCTTGTGATCATCACATCGCCATCCTCAGCCGACCGGAATTCCAGTGTCGTGCCGCCGCTGTGCGAGGAATACGAAAAGTATTCATTGGTTTCGGTATCCTCACAGCTCGCTTGATATTCGCTATCGGCATACGTGACTTCAAACACCAAAGGATTTCCACTCGGAAAGGTTACCGTATAGGTTCCTTCTGTCATAAGAGGAATATACTCTTGGCTTGAAACGCTCATCATCTTACCCGCAAAAACATGACCACGGTAGATGTAATCGGACGATTCTCCGTCCGATGCCGAAATATCCGCAATTGCAGTTGCAAAATCCGACGCGAAAATCGCATATATACCGCCTGTCTTTGCTCTGATCGCATCGGCAATACCTTGAAGGGTATCGCCGTCAATGATATATTTTTTTCCCATCAGAAGCTCGCCTCCTCTGCATTGGTCAGCGAATTGAACAGATCATCCACATACTTCTTGGTGGCCGCATTCGAGTCTTCGGTAGGAGTAGCAACATTTAAACAGCCATTATCATTTCGCCATGCAACGCTGTTTGCTAATGAAGAAATAGCCATATTTACCATGAGTTGTTCGCCTTTAGTATTAACTCGATACAGCCTGTCTCCTTTGCCCGTTTCGGTAACTTTATCCAGTTTGGTATCGGCATCAAAGGTATCTACAACCTCGCCGCCAACCGTAATGGTCGTTCCGTCTGCTCCGTCATCGCCCTTTTCTCCCCGCTCCCCTTGCGGCCCCACAATGGCGGGGATCTCGATCACGTTGCCGTTTTCATCACGCACTCTCAAAATCGCCATCCTCGTCCCCCTCTTTCATGCAGTAAAATTCCGTTTTGATCTTCATTTCGTCACCTCAGATCCTCGTGGTATCCAGCTCGCCTGTTACCGTCCCGTCCACCGTATATGCCTCAAGCGCACGGAATTGAGCTGCATGGGTGCTCCAATTGGTTGCCGCCTGATAGGCTTCCACATAGACCGACGGAACGTAAACATAGCCCGTTCCGTCTGCAATAGGCGTTTTTGACATAGCGGATGCCAGTGTGCAGATTCCGTCATACCGCAGGATCAAAGCCGTCAGCTTCGATGCATTGGTAAAGACAGACGCGGCAATTCTTTCCACGCTCGGCAGATCCAGAACCGCAAGCGAGGAGCAACCGTAGAAATCAGCGACATTCAATGCGGTCAGCTTCGGAAGATACACATCCGACAATTTGCTATCGGATTGAAAAGCATAGCTGTTTGTTTTCAACAGCTCGGGCAAATGCAGGCGCGTCAGCTTGGAGCATCCCTGTATGGCGTGTGAGCCCGAGAGATTGGTCAGGCTCGGGGCGTACAGCTCCTCGATCTTGGAATATTGAAACGCGCTCTTTCCGAACTCCGTAGCATTCGGAAGGGAGGCTGATGTGATCGGGCAGTCGTAGAAAAGAAAATCCCTCACCCTTGTCACATCGCTGACGATTGCCCCGGTTATTGTGCCCGCAATCAGCTGTGCTGCTGTCTGAATATCGCCGGTCGCCTCCGCCATTTCCGAGGGGCGATACAGGGTATCCTCTCCCTTGGCGGTGCGGATGGCTTGTGCAATATCGGCATAATACTGATTATCCGTTACAACCTTCGCCATCAGTAGCTCACCTCATCTCCGTCGGGCATTGACGCAAGGACCAGGGCCACAATATCGGTTGGGGTCCCCCCGGGGTCGATCTGTACATTGTAGCCGTCGGGCATCTCTCCGGAACCGATATACACTCCGCTGACCCCCTGAATGCCCTGAATGCCCTGCTCACCCTGAATGCCCTGAGGGCCGATCGGCCCCCGAATACCCTGCGCACCCGAAAGGTCGCACAAAAAGCTGTAAGCCTCGGCCCCCTTCACATACAAGCGCGCATTCTCCTCGTCCTCCACATTGCCGGTAGAGATCAGCACAAATTGTCCCACCTCCACACCGTCGGTGTGAAAGCCCGCCTCCATCTCGGCTACACTGGCGTACACCCGGGAGATCGAAAAGCCCTCACCGCGCTCACCCTGCACGCCCTGAATGCCCTGAGCGCCCTGCTCTCCTCTGTCTCCCTTGTCGCCCTTCTCTCCTTTTTCTCCCTGCTCACCCTGCCGACCGTTTGTCACGGTAAAGGTCTCGGTGTCACCGTTTGTCAGATAGAACGTATAGGTGTCCACCAGCTCTCGGGTAGCGGTTTTTTGAATGTCGGCAATGCCGTTGCCCCGCAGATCCTCGTCCAGATTTCGCGTGGTTCCGTCTCCAAAGGTCACCGTCAGACTGCATCGGTCCTTGTCGTATGTGATCCCGGTCACACAGCCGCCATACTCCCTGTCCGATTCCTCCAGGGCCGCATTGATCTCCCCGATCACACGGTTCAGAAGTCCCGCGATCGAGTCATCTCCCTTGATCAGCGCCTGCCAGAATTTCGGCTTCACCGCCCCTGCCCTCATGCCGTAGTCGGCGGGAGAATCGGGCAGCGCGGCAGCCGTCTTTCGCTTGACCGCATTGCAGTCACTCTCGCTGATGGGCGTGATCCGTTCCTTTGCCATTCATCTCACTCCTTTGTTGTTTTGATTGATCTTGTATTTCAGGGTCACACCCGACACCGCACAATCCTGCTCGGTCTCGGAGCCGAAGCGAAACACAATAAAGTTGAAGTTGCGCAAGCTCATGCGTCGGGTGTAGCTGCAGGCAAAGGATGTGTCAAAGCTGAAAGCGTCAAAGTCGATGTCATCAAAGGAGAAGGCTTCCCCTCCGCCCACCGTCATGTCTCCCGCCTCGGTGGAAATGGCAAGGGCACGCCCTGCCACCACACGCCGCCACACACGCCGCGTCTCGTATCCAAAGGTCACGCGGCCGTCCACGCCGGGCTCGGTGGCGATCGTAATGCCGAGAAGCGTCTTGCTCCGTGCATTGGTGCCAAGATCCATCACAGGGGTCACCCACTCGGCGCAAACGGGCGTCACGTGAATGTATCTGCCCGTCCACTCGGCCTCCTCCCCGTTGTAACGGGTGAGAAAAAGCTTGTTCCATACCCTGTCTCCCGCATCGTCGCAGGAATAGCCCCGCGCCACGGTAAAATCCTGCTCCTCGTCTCCGTCCTCGTTGATGCCGGCCACATAAAGCTCCTTGCCGTCCACACACTCCAAAAGACGGAATCCGCCCGCACTCGGGGTCACGGGATCTCCGTTCCCGTCCGTCAGCGTAAGGGTCAGCTCCTGTGCGTCGATCTCCCCGATCCGATAGGCGGTACCGACCGCAAGCCCGCTGTCGCCGACAGTATCCGCAAAGACCTCCTGTCCCTCCCAAAGCCTGCCGATCTCATCCTCCGTCACCGTGCATCTCCCGTCCGAAACCGTCACGCCCTCGGCAAGACGCGCATACACGTTGCCCTCCAGCACCACACGGTCACCGAGGGTCGGGACCACACGCTCACCGTAAATCACGCCGCCGCTGCCGTCGTCCAGCAGATCACCGGATCCAAGCTCGGTGTGGGTCCGATCCGAAAAAACGCCCTGTGTGAAGGCACAGACAAGCCCGACGGCAGTGCCGAAGAGCAGCCGATCCCTGTGCTCTGCAAAGCAGGTAGCGGGAATGTTGTCCCACACCCACCACTCGTAGTTGTAATCGGTGCTCCCCTCAAAGGTCGCCTTGTAATGGGTGTCCGCCACATAGCAGGCACCGTCACCCGTGGCAAGATAATAGCGGTTGCGGTAAACGATCCCCGCCGCCGTACTCAGATCCTTACGTGACAGCTCCTTGTAAATGGGCCGCGACCGCTCCCTGGTGTACCGCTCGCCCGATGCCACGTTAGAGGAAAGCACCAGAGCGTGGACGCCGCTCCTTGTCAGGGTCAGCACATCGCCGGCAAGAGTCGCCACCGCGTGGGGATTGATGGTTCCGTCCCCCGCAATGCCTGCGGATACCGGAAACCATTGCTTCTCCGTGATGCCGTCGCTTTGGGTCTCCCCCCTGCCCGTGCGGTAAAAGATGGTGGGCTCCCCCGCCTTCTCCTCCTTCAGGACCGCTAATGTGGTGTCGGAAAGCCGCGCATAGGCGGTAATAGCGGAATGTGCCCCGCCCACCTCCATGGTATTCCCGTCGGGAAAATAAGTAAAATCGTCGTACTCCGACCAGAAATCCATGTTTGGATACCGACTGTTCCCCGAAAGGAATAACCGATCATCCGCCCCGTTCACACCAAAGGTCGAGCCGAATCGGCAATTTTGAATGCGTTGGGCATCATGCCCGGATTCCGTAATTGCAGAGTAAGTGATTGTAATATTCGGAGTATCCGCAGTCAACGGTTTGGCAGGAAAGTAAAAGCACAAGGTGTCATAATCCTGTCCTTCTTCAATCTGCGCCATAACATTAGATAAAGCCAACGATTCATCCGCACTTAGGCTATATCCAAAAAAAGCCTTTCCCTCACAAGCTCCTGTGAGAGATATACCGTCAAGGCTTAGGTTTAATGTAAAAGTATATTTGTAAAATTTCGTTGGATATTCGCCAAAATATCCTTCTCCATCAACCGTAACATCGGCGCCTTTATCTATCCTGCCATCCAAAACATATTCGGCAGTATAAAGAGCTTTACCGTCAGAATCGTAGGTAATGCCGTGTCCGACGATTGTATTGATCCTTTTTCTGGTCAGCAGATTCACCGCATCCAGGCTTTCCTGCACCTCACTGCCCCCGATACCGATGGTAGTCGTGGGCACGTAGGCGATATCCTCCACCGCACAAAGGGTATAGCTCTCCCCGTCATGCTTCCCGTAGCAAAGATAATTCCCGCATCCCACGAGAAAGGCCTTGCCCCCGCGGTAAAAGCATTGGGAACGCTCCTCGGTGATGCTAAGGGTACCGTCATCCAGCCGATTGGTGCTCCATCTTCCGTCGGCCTCGACCGCGCGGTAAAAGCCCTTCCCCGCATGAACAAGGAGGACCTCGGTGCCGTCCTCGTCAAAAGGAAAAACACCGTGAATGGCCTGTGCCGCCTCGACACCGTCCACCGTCTCCACTATACGGAATTGCTCCTCCCACCCGGGTCGCTTGTGATTCACACCGTTGTCGCAGATCAAATTCTTCATGCTGCTGGCGCGATTGCTTGCCACACGCAAGGGGGAGGTGTTCAGATCCACCCCCTTGAAATCGGATAGCGTCGTCGTATACCGATCCTTCAAGGAAATATTCGTTCTTGCCCGCATAAATCCTCCAAAATGAATTGGCACTATGTGCCATGAATTGACGGCTTTGCCGTCATGAATTCTCGCGCTTCGCGCTCCGTGAATTGAATTGCCCCATCATGCACCGTCAGGTGCAATTCATGCCGCAGGCAATTCATTGCGATGCCTCACGGCAGCGCATACACCGTCTGTACAACCCCCTGCCTGCCGATCTCAGCCCGCGCGGCGTACTGCTCCACCGCCGCCTCGTAAAGGTTGCGGGCCTCACCCGCCTCGTCGGGCTCGTCCACACGGTAGACCTCACTCTTGACAAAATACGGCACTGCCGCGGCAAGCACCTCGGGCAACGGGATCACTGTATCGTTACCGCTGATGGAGGTCAGCGGCTTGAGCCTCGGGCGGTACAGCACCGCATAGTCGGCACCGACATCAAAATCCATAATGCGCAGATATCCTACCTCATCCAGCAAAAAAGGATGATCGTCGTCCACGTAGCTATCGTTCTCCACCACCACGCGCACCACCTCAAACAGATCTGACACGTCGCCATAGTAAAAGGTGCGCCAGCTGCCGCGCCCCTTGCCGTCAACCAACGCCGCACGCTTCAAGGGCAGCACCCGCTTGGTCTCCAGATCAGCAAAGCAACGGTTGACCGCATGCCACATGGGGCGGATCAGCGGCCCCCAGTTATCATCGTCCTCATATAACTCAATGTTCTCCCCGTCCACGTATTCCTCAAAGCCCATCAGCTGCAGAGCCTGCGCCTTGATATCTCCCAGCGTCATATATACTCCCCCTTCCATCATAAAATCACGGCGTAGCCGTGTATATCATCCATTCCGCAGGAATTGTATATCATCAAGGCGAAAGTCTTGTATCTCATCAAGCCGCAGAGATGCACGCTATGCGTGATGATATACACCTTCGGTGATGATATACCGCCTTGCGGCGGATGATATGCCAAGCCTGTGGCTTGGATAAAAATTCGACAAGTCGAATTTTGGTGTGACCGAGAGGAATCGAATCTCTCCGCCGCAGGTAAGGAGTAACCTGCAACCTTCCCCATAGGTCACATATGACACACCCCGCCGAAACGGGGTGTGTATTTTGACCGTCAAGCGATCATTAAGCCGCAATCGTCAAAGCCAGCTTGACCATCTCCTTGGGGCGAACCACCTTCGCACCGAAAAGGATAAAGCCCTTCACTGCATCGGCAAACTTGCCCTGGGGACGGTAAGGCTCGATGTGTCGCACAGGCTGAGCATAGGCCACAGCGCGCTTGGTGCGCATCATGCAGTTGTAAACGCTGCCGCTCTTGTTCACATTGTTGGAAAGCTTCACGGTCATATTGCCGTATCTCGCCACCTTGCCGTTGGCCAGCGCCTCGTGGTTGTTGGTATCCCTCTGCAGATACGCTCTGCGGAACAGAGTGTAAACGGCAGGGGGAATGACCACGACCACCTCAGTGGTAGCCTTCACGTCGTTCTCATAGAGCTTCTGCTGACCGGCATCCAGTGCATCCAGCACATTGTCGGCGGTCAGATCCGCCTGAGTCACGGTAGAGCCCGCGCCGGAAACAAGGGCAGCGATATAGGTGTCCACCTCGTTGGCAAGACCCTCGTTGGCCTCCTTGGTGAGAGAATCCAGCAAGCCGTTCACAGCCTGCGCCTTGTCGATGTCACCCACCATAAAGTTGAAATAGCGGATCTGGTCGATCACCAGAATGGTGTCGGTGCCCTCTACCTCCTCGGGGCCGGTGATATCGCCGCTGGCGGACTCTCTGGCCAGGGTGGAAATGGTGGGCTTGCCCACGCCAAGGATATGTACGGTGTCGCCGCACTGCTTCACGTCGCCCTCATAGGCACGGTTGCAATCCTCGGCATACACGCAATCACGCTCCAGATCGTGCTCGATCTTCTTTTTCCAGATCTCGGGAATAAAATTTTCGTAAGCCATAACTTACTCCTTTCGTTAAAATAGATTTAACCGTGATGCGATCACCACTTCGCCATGGATTTACGGATCTTGTCGTAATTCGCATCGATCTGCGCGGGTGTCATGGCCTTTACCTGATCTCTGGTAAAGAAATCCGCTTCCACCTGCGCGGCGCCGGTCAGCGCGCCGGGAGAGGCCTTGCCGTTGGCCACCATCTGTGCCGCCGTCCGCTTGGCGTTTTCCTCGATCCGTGCGGTCATTTTCAAATAACCCTCGTAGATCTCGGATAAGGGCATCTCTCCCACCTTGCCCCTGGAATAATCCGCAAAGGCCTCGTCGGCGATCAAAGTGTTCAGATCCGCATCGGGGTACTTGGCAATAAAGGCGGCACGGTCATTCTCGTACCACTGCTTTTGCTCTGCCTCGGTGCGCTCCTTCTCGCGTTGTGCTCGATTTTGCTCCTTCACGTGTCCCGCATAATCCGAGACGGGGTCGCCGCCCTTCTTCTCGATCTCGCGCATGGTCAGAAACTCCGCCACATCCTCGGCGTCCTTCATCTCGCCGCCGGTGTAGGGATTCTTTCCGTCAAGTGCGTCAATGATCGCTTTATTTCGGGTGTCCGTCAGCTCACGCTGACGCTCTGCCTCGCGTCTTTTGCGAGCATACTCGGCATTGGTGTCCCTGCTCTGGGGCTTTTTGCCCTCGCTTCCCTTTCCGTCCTTGCCATCGGCTCCCGAGGGCGTCCCCTCATCCCCCTTGGCGGTATCGGTAAAGGCAGCATCGTTCACATCAGCCATTTGACCACTCACCGCGGGCGTGGTCTGCGCCTCGGGGGCGCTTGTTTGCGCGGTGCCTTCGGCGACCGCAGGGGTCGCCACGTTCATTTCTTCAGACATATCGTCCTTTCTTTGCTTGGCAAATTGCCAAACGTCTGGATTTTTGCCCTATTCCAATGGGAATTTGTATAAAAAGGCTTCCGCCGATTTATCGGTTGAATGAATTGGCACCGTGTGCCATGAATTGACGGCTTTGCCGTCATGAATTCTCGTCGGCATTCGCCTCCTCCATGAATTGAATTGCCCCATCATGCACCGTCAGGTGCAATTCATGCGCCTTGGCGCAATTCATGCGGTTTACCGCAATTCATGCCGCAGGCAATTCATTGCGACGCATTTTGCGTCGCTGCAATATGCTCGGCAAACTCCTGCGCATCACGGGCAACCTCCATGCCATCCGCCTGCATCTTCCTGATCACTGCGTTGGCAATATTGATCTTCTGCGTAGCCTCGGTATAAAGCGTTGCATAGGCCTCCTTCAGCTTCTGGTTCTCCTGCACCACACGCTGCACCGAATCCACCGCCTTCTGCCGTTCTGCCATCTCGGTCTGCATCTGCTGCAAAGCCGCCTGCATCTGCTCGAGCTGTGCCTTCAGCTGAGCGTTTTCGCCCTGCTTCATCCTCTGCAAGGCCTCCAGCAGCTCCTTCTTGTGAGAGATTGCATCCTCGGGAAAGATCGTCACGTAGGTCTCAAAATCAATGGCTTTGCTCGCCAGCGCGGAGTCCAGCATATTAATATCACCCGCAGTCGAGGATTTGGAGCCCTTGGTGGCCTCTACCGTCACGTCAAAGGCGAGGTCGGCATATTCTGACCCGTCAAAGGTGGCCTCCAGAGTCTGCTCCGTTCCATCAGCGGCCTTGTCGGGATAAGTAAAATGCTTGCCCGCGTAATAGTGCTTGAAGAACTCCGCTAACACCAAGCCCTGCTTGATCTTCACCTGCCAAAAGGTCTCGCGCAGCTCCTCCACGGGCTGCTGTGCCTGAGCCTGCAGGGCGGCAATGGCCGCACCCGACATATTGGAGCCGACCGTCTCGCCGGTCATGACCTCAGTGGCACCCGAAACCGAGCGCAGGAGGTTCAGCATGGTGGTGGCCAGCTCGATGGGCTGGGATTGCATCACCTGTTCGGAAAGCTTCTTAATGCCGTTAAAGCCGGGAGAATAATCGGTTACCACCTGCCCGGGCTCGTTGGTCAGGCGCTGACCGTGCAAAGCCTGCGGATGCACCAGATACTTGCCCCACGCCACCTGCTGATTGTTCAGGATCAGCAAGGCAAACAGCAGATTGATAGATTTCTGCACGGGCAGGATGCCCTCCACCTCGCCGATGCCGTAGATCGAGCCCTCGCGCCGCTCATAGCTGCCCGACACAATGGGATAGAGCGTAAAGCCACCCACAGGCGCGCTACTCGCGTTCCCGCCAAGGTCCTTGCCGTAGGGCGGGGGCTTGCTCCCGCCGTCCTCTTGTCCGTCGCTTTGCATCTCACTCAGCGCCCCTGCCACATCGGGCTTCAAGGGTCTTGGCGCATTGATAAGCACGCTCTTGGTGGAGCGCTCCCACCACACCTCGCCGTTCACACGGAAATAACGGGTCAGCACGGTACAGAGCTTGTCCCCGCCCTGCTCCTTCTCACCGTAGTGGTTTTCACCGTTCTCGTCGGCGCAGATCTCGTCGCGGTTCATATCCGCATCGGCCAAGGCACGCACAGCATCCACCTCGCGGCGCTGGGCGATCAGGATCCATTTCTGCCGCTGCTCGTCGCGGCAGGTTGGGTCGGCAAAAAAGATCTTCAAGGGGTCCACGACCTCACAGCGGAGGGCCCCTCGCTCGGTGGCGTCCATACCCCGCGCCTCGGCATCCCAATAGTAGTGGTAATGATAGGAGCCCTTCTTCACACCGTCGTCGATGGCGTCCTTGTCAAGGGCCTCCTGCCGCAGCTCCTTCTGTATGTACTCGGCAAATGCATTGAAAAGCTGCACTCGCGGCGAGTCGTTCTCGGCGTGGTACACGATCTTGCCGGGCACCGACAGAATGGCCGACTTCTTGTTGCGACCGATCATCTTAGTGCAGTTGAACACAGGCCGCGGCAGGTTCTTGGTGTTTCTGGTGGCGGCAGGCCATTGGCGGCCCTCGAAAAAGTCCACGAACTTGGGAAAGGACTGCACAAAGCCCATCTCGGTCTGATAGCGCTTGCCCCACTCAAAGCACTTGACGATCCGCGCCGCCGCCTCGTCGCGGCTCTCGCCGCGCTTTACTTCTTCTCTCTCGTTTTCCATGCGTCCTCTCCCTCCAGCCATTCGGTCACGATCTGCTCGGTGCTGACCTCGTCGGGCTCACCCTTGCGCTCGGTTTCTTCAAAATTCACCTTGAACGGCGGCAGCTCTCGCACTCCTATCTCCCGCCGCAGCTCGGCTATCTCCCGCCGCAGCTCCGCCATTTCCCTGCGCAGCTCTGCGATCTCCAGCCGCAGCGTCAGCATGTCCTCTTTTGTCAATCCTTCCATGTGCCCTCCAAATAATGAATTGGCACTACGTGCCATGAATTGATGCTCCGCATCATGATTTGACGCTCCGCGTCATGAATTGAATTGCCCCATCATGCACCGTCAGGTGCAATTCATGCGCCATGGCGCAATTCATGCGGTTTACCGCAATTCATGCCGCAGGCAATTCATTGTGACCGCAGGCGGTCACAGATCCTCCCAACTCATGAAAGCCCCCTCGCTCTCCCCCTCGGGCCTGTAGTCAAACATCTCCTCCAGGATCCTGTTCTCCTCCATCGGCGCCGCCTGCATATCCACGGCCTGCTGACCGCTGATGAAATGAGCAATGGCAAGGGCCATCACAAGGTCGTCGTGGCAGCCGCTAATAGCCTCGGTGCGTCCGTTCTCCTTGCGCACAAAGGTGGTCATTTCGGTTAAAGTCTCCGGGTCACATTCCCTTGTGATATCCTCACGCATCCGGGTGATCAGCTCGCCCACGATAATGGGCTTTGTCCGGGGGGTCGTCTCAAAGCCAAGCACCCTTTCCGGCACGTCTGCCATGCCGCTTGTGTTCTCGCGCAGATACAGATGCGGATATCCGAGGTCTGAAAGCCGCCGCATGGGCACGCGGCTGTAGTTGGTCTCAATGCCGATCAGCGCGTCGTGATAATAGTGGCCAAGGCAATACATTTGCTCGGCATACAGATCGTCGTCCAGGCGTTGCTTGCGAAGCGTTGCCACGGTGCGCCCGTTTCGGTTGTCAATGCACTTGGCAGTAAAATAGTCCTGCCCGGTGCCGGCAGTATCACCGCCTACGACATAAGGCACGGTGCCGATCACACGATCATCGTTTCCCTTCACCACCTCGGACTCGCCGTGCAGCTTGATATATCCGTCAAGGGCATCCTTAAAAGCGATATCGCAAAGCCGCTCGGTGTAACCCACAACGGTCCCAAAGCCATCCTTCAAGGGCTCCACTACCTTGCGGTATGTAAAATAGCCGACCCTCGGCGACGGCAGCTGCGCCACCTCAATCAGGCGGTTTTGAATTTGCTCGGTGTCAAATACGCAAGTGCCCGATGCAATGAACGCTTCCTCGGGCGTGCAAGGAAATTCCTGGCGAATGATAGCCTTGTCCAGGTAATCGTCATAGGTGCGACAATACCAGGCAAGCTGCTCCCGGTCCAATCCCTTTTCACGCAAGACCGCAATGCGATCCGAAAGCCAAGGGTCGGTGATGTTGTCCAGGTACTCGTAATCGGTACACCGATATTCAGCAGTACGCCACCACTCATAGAACAGATTGACACAGGTGCCGCTATACCACAGCTCCCGCGCCTCGTTAAAGCCGTTTGCCGTGGTCTCATAGATACGGAGCGCATCCTTTGTAATAGCCGCATTGATACCACTCTGCAAAATCGCAAGTGAGCATTGATAGAATGCCACCTCTGAAAAATGCACAAAATTCAGCGTATAAGAACGACCCACATCCTCGGTCGCCGTCGCCACGCGCCAAGCGGAATTCAGCTTATCGAAAAACAGCTCGTTTTTGTTGGCAAAACGCTCCGAAGGCTTGAGAATGTCGGGCAAGCGCTCATAGGTCACGCGCACCTTATCGTTGAAAATGGAGCGCGTGTTTTCTGCCTTGTTGGCAATGGTCATGCCCGAAAAATTCTTGCGAACGATCGCAAAGGAAAGACCGATCGCCTCGATCAGTGTGGTAAATCCCTGCTGGCGTCCCTTCAAGATAAAAAACGGTCTGCCGGTTCCGTGCTTTTCAAGCTGTCGAAGGAAATCCTGCTGCACCTCATTGAGAAAGAACGGCACTGTGTTCCTGCCCTTATCCACAACGTGAAAGCACAGCTCGATCAGCAAATACGGGCGCGCCACGATTTCTGCGCGCAAGGCAGGCTCGGCAAGCACCTTGTGCGCCGCCGCATCCACCAGCTTCAGGTCATATTCGATATCGTGCCGCCCCTCCCAAACGCACTTGCGCTTGGCGATCATATCGGCAACAGTCCAAACCTTTTCAGTTATCACATATCCTCAAATCTGATCACAGTTGTACCACTCACATTCTCCGTGGGCTCTCCCCTTGCCAGCGCACGCTTATCGTACATAGTGCCCATCACAGAGGAGAGCTTGCCGATGTCGGGCTGCTTCAGCTCCAGCAGCACCTTCAGGCAAGCCTTAAATTCCTGCGGTGTCAGCACCTCGCCACGCTCGTATAGCAGATCAATGACCTTGTCGATCTTCTCTCGGTGCTCAATGGCGCAGGCGAGATTGTGCTTGACCAGCTGCTGCGACATTCCTACGATCTCGCCTGCATCGGCAATAAACCGCTCGGTGTTCAGCGTGCGAAGCTCCTCGAACGATGCCCCCGACTCCAACGCACGCGCGCCCGCGCCTTTTTGTGGTCGAGCTTGTTCAAGGTCGAGGTCGTCCGCCGCTGTCGGCCGTTCTCCCTCAAAGCGCTTTTTCCACGTGGCCACCGTAGACTTGGGTAGCCCCATCTTCCGCGCCGTTTCGGCAAGACTGCTCCCCGCGGCGAGGTAAGCTCGCATGACCTCGATCTGCTTTTCTTCCAGTTTCTGACCCTTGGCCATACCCCTCCTCCTTCCGCCGGGATCTCTATATATTCCATCGTAGCAAAAAAAGAGGCTCCACTACTGCAGACTTGACCCCCACTACTGCAGACTTTTCTGCAGTAAACTCTCTTGACAAGCAAAAAAGAGGGCGTGCCCTCGAACGAAAACCGTTCAAGGGACACGCCCTCTCTATTGACAATTTATGGGGATTGTGGTACAATGCTGTCGGTCGTAAGACCCGGAGGAACACCTACACGGTGGCGGCTCCCCGATTGAAGGGGAGGATTTCTGCCTCCCCTTACATCACAGGAGGGGAGGGATGCCCAATGTTTATCACCTTGGAGCAGCTTTTACTCATTGGAACCTTCCTGATCGCCCTTGCGGGCTACTGGAAAAGCCACAAGTAAACAGAAATAACCGCCTCACTCTCACATAAGGCGGTTATTTCTTAGCCGTTTTCATTGAGGGGGACCGTCGCCGGTGCTCCTCTGTTGTTATTTTATCACGCCCTCTGGCGTTTGTCAACACCAAAGCTCTATTTTTTTATCCGAAAGCCCCGCGCCTTTGTGAATAAATCCCGTGCTATACCAAGCCACGTGTAGACTGATCTGATCGATGCGGGGTATCCTACGGCAAACGCCGACACCCTCGCACTGATATCCCCTCGCTTCAGATCATTTCGCGGCGCCACAAAGTACACGGCGCGCACGGCGGCGATCACCTCCTCCTTGCCCTGCAAGGCAAGGATCCGCAGCACCTCACACACCGCACGCAGATCTGCGGCGGTAGCGCCCTCTCCACCAATTTCCTTGATGGAAGGGCACCCCATACGAGCATAGAGCCGAAAGGCCTCGGTGGCATAATCGCGGATCAAGTCCTTTTTCATGCCCCATCCCCCTCGTCATACGGAACAGGAGCATCCAAAGGGACACCTTGCAATATAAGCTTAGAACTGACTGCCAAAACACGTCTTTTTCCACGAAATAAGACAAACCAGATCACGATCCGACCCGCTTCTCCGTCGTAGCGATATGCATGCTTAATGCTTTCCCCTTTGCCGTGCATTTTCTTGCGAAGCGCATCCATCAAAGCCGGCGTCCATTTTTCTTTAGCCTCCGGATAGCCGTTTGCCGCCAAAAATTCACACTCTATTCGATGATATTCCGCCTGCGCTTCTGCTCCTGCACCATTAAGCACCTGCCAAACATCTTTAATTTCCTGCAAATCAACCCTCTCCTTTCACCCTTTCAAAATTTTCTCGTCCACAATATGTTCCCTTGCCACAGCCCAACGCAGACCGTCCCCATCTAACAACTTAACGGTCAGCCCGCAAAACCACGCCACCTTGCCGGGCGGCACCAAGCCAAAGCCCGACAGGTACCCGTAGGAGCCCTGCACAAAGCCGTCCCGCAGTACCCACGCTTCAATCCGCGCCAACAGCCGCGCGGTCATATACAAGGTGTTGGGCGCCTCCCCGTGCCGCTCGGCATAAAGGGCAATCGCCTCACTCATTTCCTTGGCGCACTCATTCAGATCCATCAGCGGCCTCCTTCCGTTCCTTTGCTCGGAGAGAATGAAGCACACCATCTCCGATAAGTTTAAGCGTAATTCCCGCTAAAATAGGGAATCTGCCGTTTGCTTGGTATATAAATTCGCTTACCGCCTCGGCTCTGCCTTGATTTCGTGCGGTTGACACAATACACTCCAATGCCGTTTTCTCGCGCATCAACCGTTCGGTTTCCCTATGTTTTTTTGAAAGCATCGCGGTAACATCTTCGACATAATCTGCGTGTTCTTTTTTTAACCTCTCAATCTCCGCATCCTTTGCCTTGATCTGCTTGTCCTTTTCTTGCAGTTCAAAGTGCCGCTTCATATTGCTACTTTGCTGAAATTCGGCAATGCTTTGGAGTTCTGCTATCTTGGCATCCTTTTCACGGAGAAGGGCAGAAACATAGGGAGCAAGTTTTTCTTTGAGCAATTTCAAAAACCATCTCTCTGCATCCTCTACCGACACAGTTCCGTCAATGTCAACATTCGGCATAAGGTGTCGTTGCACTTGCAACTCCAACGCTTTCATCACATCTTCGGGTTTCATTTCATTCATCTTGAACGCAACCTCCAAAATTCGTCAAAGTAATATTTTGTTCCAATGATGTTCCGATTTTCGTCCAATCTGTCACCAAAATTGGCTATGGCAACATCTTTGTTCCGCTCAACGCAAGCCGTCACATCAAACGGCATCGGTTTATGCTTCATCGTTTGCTCTCCTGTTCCAAGCGGCTATTGCGGACTTTTCGCCCATTCTTTTTTTGCCGCCCATTTTCGAATTTCTGCACCACAATGCAGCATATTATCGCATCTTGCCGTTACCCGAAAACCGTTATCTCCTGTCGGTATGCCAACATCCATTGTGTAGAAGATGGTTGCCTTACCACCGCAAAACGGACACGGCTTCAACTCATTCGGCATTTTCGTTGCTCCTTTCCGCAAAAGCCGCCTCCGCTTCTTTCTTCGAGAGGAAAATGTGCTTGCCCAAAGTGACACCACGAAATTCAATTACTTTTTTGGGGTATTCTGTGGGGTTTATGACCATATTTCCGTCCTCATCAACGCCGATGCCGTACATAGTGGTTTCATACACAACCCTTGTGCCCTTGACTGGATAATACACCTTAATTCCGCTTCCCAATTTCACTGGCGGCACGATCACACCGTTGGCGAGAAGGTGGTCGGCAATATTGGCAAAGGTTTGATATGTCCTGCCTTGCGCTCTGCCGTTAACGGTTATGGGTAATTTGGGCGTGTTTATTAGCAACTCAATCAACCTATCTCTCATGGCTATCTCCTTTCCCAAATGTCTGCAATTTCGCCACCGCCTCTCGGCAGGTATGCACCTTGGAATCCAGCACAGCGGTGTCCTTTCCCATTTGATGCCGCAAGAACGCCGTCCCCGTCCGAGGGCACCTCGCACGAACGAGGCGCCCTCCCTCAAACGGCTCAAAATGTACGCACTCCGCGCAAGGCACCTGCGGCTTGTAAAGTCCGCAATCGGACGCTTCGGTATCCAATCCGTCAGCCTCTGCGTCGCAAATGGCGAAATGCTCGCATTTCTTGCAGCTTGCATCCTCACGCATCACCCCACCCCTCTCACAATACTTTTGATATAGCACCAGCTCTGGGGCGCACGCTCCACGCGGTCCATCCACCCGCCGTCCCTCTCTGCCGGCATAAAGAACCGACTCAGCTCCATAGGCTTGTCGTAGATCTTCAAGTCCCGAATGTGCCACGCGCTGCCGGTGTTCCCTCTCCCGATATATTCTGCAATCTCATCAAAGGAAAGGCATGTCGTACGGCTGACCTCAACCATCTGTGCATTGACCATATCGGCGTTGGTGAGCACCGTCACAATGGTCCGCCCGGGGCAGATAAACTCCCCGACAACATACCCGTTGCCGATCACAGCGCCGCCCTCAATGTTTCGATAATCACCAAGCGCCGCACCACCGCGGCCATCCAAAAGCAGCGTTTGTGGGCCACGCCCTCTCGTACAGTAAAGCCGCACCCGAAAGGGTGTCTGGATATTCTTCGGCCAGGTCTTGCGCAGCTCGCCCGTCTTTTCACCGCTCACCATCTTGGCGATCCATTCCTGGTGAACGCTCATCAATACGTCAAGCATTGGCAGCCTCCCGCAACACCTTCACCGCCTCGGCCACCTCGTGATCGCTCCAACCGGCACAGGTGTCATCCGAGGGGAATGCCGCAATTTCATCATCTCCATTGTCCTTGTATCGCGGGCAATCCTTACAGGTTAGATCCCCAGTAGAGCAAACTCCAACCGCGATCAATACGTTCAATGCTTCTTTCTCGGTCATTTCTTCTCTCCCTTCTTTTTCTCGATTTCTGTTAATAACTTCGTATAGCACGTCCACTTGCAGCACCATTTGTTATATTTGCGATAGACGTGCTGAGGTGCAGACACGAACCTACGCCCACAGATGCAGCAGCGCCGTTCAAACAGATCATCCTTACTGCGCATCTTTCGCACGCCCCTCATACGTTCTTTTTAATGCTGCCTCAAAGAACTCCTCGGCATCAAAGCTGGCAGGATACCCGCCGCGTGCATCGGATTTCTTTTTGGATGCACTGCTTGCCTTTTTCTCCTCAGCACACCACAAAAGCAACGTGGCATAGTGATTTTCATATTGGTACCCTTTAGCTTTGAGCTTACATGAAAAAATCTCTATCCTTTCTTTCCCATCGGGAACCGTCTTTAGAAAGGTGTCGTGCTCCTCCTCGGTCAGCATCACGTTTTCAAATTGCCCATAGGCTTTTGTCTCTCGCGCGTACGCGTTAGAGTGAGTATTAACCTTACCTAACTCTAACCTAACTCTAACCTGTGTATCCGCCGTGGATACATGGTGTATACAGTCGGTGTAAGCCTTGTTTTCACAGATGGTCAAGAGTGCCATTTCCTTGGTGTAAACGGTGGGCTTGTATCGGTCACTTTGAATGTAATTGTGGATCTTCCAATGCTTGATCACGATCACACCGCTTTCAAACGCGATCACAAACCGCTTCAAGACCAACAGCTTCATGTCGTCCTCCGCGGCACCCACATCTTTGCGAATACGGTTGGGGCTGTTTACGAAGCCATCGTCATCGGCTCGCATAGCGAGATGGAAATACAAGGCCTGTGCCGATAGCGGCATTTCAATAAAAGCGTCACTGTCGATCACAGTCTTGGCAAACATTCTCCTCTCCGCCATCTCAACCTCCCAGCATTCCGACCACCTGCGCAAGGATCCCGCGCAGAATCGCGCCCTCATCAGGCTCCTCGCGTTCGGCCTCCTCTACCACGGCGGTCATACGGCGGTAGGCATCCTGCAGGGCCTCCAGGCAGGTACCGAATTTCACGCGGTAAGGCGACGCCTGTGCTGCCTGTGCCCGGATCTGCTCCTCCAGCTCGGCCACGCGGGCGGCGGTTTCCCTCTCCGCCTCGGCTTTCGCCTCCTCTTTGGCTGCCTTGATTGCCGCCTCCTGCTCGGCTTGTACCTTCTTCACAGCCTCCTCACCCTCTGTGAGGGCTTTTTTCAGTTCTTTCTCGGCTTTTTTCTTCGCCGCCTCGATCTTCTTCGCGGCGGCATCCTCCGCGGCTTTCTGTGCCGTTTTTTCGATCTCTGCCCTCTCCTCGGGAGAAATGCCGTTCTGCGCCTGCATTTCCTCTAACCGTGCGTGCGCCTCCGATAGCTTCTCGGCAAGCTCGTCGTAAGCCTGTTGGTTGGCGTCTGCCTGGCGCTTTGCCTCCTCGGCGGCTTCCTTGGCCTCTGCGGCCACCTCCTCCAGCTCCACGACCTTTGCCTCCGCCTTCTCCTTGGCTTCCCTCTCGGCCTTAATTTCTGCCTTGATATCGCGTACCGACATATTCTCCACGTCGTGGCTCTCTACAAAGCTCTTACGCTCGGCCGAGGGCAGGCGCATCAACTCCAGCACCTTGGAGGGGGCAAGCCCCTCAAACATCTCAAAGCCGTTCTCACCGAACAGATCCAGCTGCGCCGCCCTCTCCTGCTCGTTGTAAAGGCGCATCATGTCATTTGCCGTGGAGGTGGAATAAGCCACGTTGTCGCGGAGCCAATCCCCCCACGCGCCGTGGGGCACCGCCTCCTTTGCCTCGCACAGGAGCCGCCCGATCTCAATGGCGTCCTTCAGCAGCCCCTCGGCGGCTCTGCGCTTGATGATATTGATCTCCATGGCGATCTCGCCCGCCCTCGCCGGCACCACCACCTCTGTCTTGTCCACAAACTCGCCGTCGATCATATCAACGGCATTCAGATCCTTTACTGCCATTTATACTGCCTTCCTTTCTTTGGCCTTTACGGCCTTCTTTTTCGTTTCTGCTTGTGCAAATCCAACCTCCAAGAGATCCGCCTCCAGCACGTCGGCCAGGAGCTGTCCCTGCAAATGGCCGTTACGCACGATCACCTTGTTCTGTCTAAGCTCCGCAAAACCTTCCTCGCGCTTTACGCGGCTCTCCTCTGCCGCAGCCCTTTCTTTATCGGTCAGCTTGTCCTGTAGCTGTACCTGCCACTCGGCAAGGAATGCGGTTATCTCGCCGATATTGTGATCCTGCGTATCGTTGTAGGTGCGCTTCTGCCGCACGGTACCGCCGGGCTCCACTTCAATCGTGTAATACGGGACGTTTGGCTTTTTCGCCATACGCACAAAGAGCAAAAAGCTCTCGCCCGACCGAATGCGATCCAGATAACGCTCCCAGGCACGGCCTACACAATGCCCCAGCTCCTTGCCGTCAAACAGAATGTCCTTGATGCAGGTCGGCACTACAACGGCGTACTTTGCGCCCGTATAAGCGTACTTGGCGGCCGTTTTTTCGTAAAACTTGGTAATTTTCGGGTATTTCTTTTCCAACTCAACCGCCTCGCTTGCAGCCTGCCCCAGCATTTGCTTACGCCATCGCTCGGCTTCCTTGCGCTGCCGCTTCAATTTCTGCCTGTCCTTCACGCCAAGCAGACGGTCGTGCTCCTTCTTCAGATCCTTGGGCATTGGCGAAATGCTCTTTTTCACACCGAGCTTTTTGGCCAGCTCCATATAGTCCATATACAGATCAAAGGCCTGCCGCAGGGTGATACCGGGACAGTGCCAGCACGCGCCGCCGCTGCTCTCCTGCACCTTCTGTACGTAGCGAAGCAGCTCCTGCGGCTTCACCTTGTACTCTCTCGCCCGGGCTATAAAGCTGTAGATCGGCATCAGACCAACAGAGCATTTGTCGATCGTCCTTGCAAATTCAAAGTCCTTGGCACACTTACCGTGAATGCGCTTGTAGATATTCAACACACGAAGCGAGGGCTCTCCCTTTCTCCACTCGTTATATTCCGCGTGGGTAATGCCGTACACCTCCCAGGGCTTCTTGGCGTTCCAATTCAGCCCATTGTCATCGTTTCGAAAAACGAGATCCGCAACCTCCGCGCGGTGACCGAGCTTTACCATCATTTCAAGCTGTGGGTGGCGGGCGTAATGACATAAATACTGCACCAGCGAGTCCTCTCCAAAGGGTGAGCTGTGATAGCGCAAAAAGGTGTTCTCAATGCCCCTCTCGGTGCCGTTGATGAATCTGTAGGGGTAACGCTCGTTCCAAAGGGCATGGTGCCAGAAAAAGGGGTTGTGCGGCTTCTCGTGGCTATACCCGCCGTAATACCAACGATATCGCCACGCGTATGACTTACCGGGTTGCAAATGGAATCGGCTCACGTCGTGGAACTCCGTTTTGCCGTTGATGTGCCGAACACCGTCGCGGTTGTAATAATCACGCTCCGCCCATACGGCACGCAGCCACACGTCGTCCTCAGTAGGTGCTAAAAACACCACGCGGCAACCGACCTCGCGGAATTTTCCCACGTCGCACATCTTGATGTTTTTGACCGTGCCGCGCACGCCGCACAAAGGACATTCCGCATCGTCATTGTGCCTCGCGTGAAACAGCGCAAAATCCTCGGTGCTCATCAAGTCACGCAGCACCAGCTCGCCCTCGTCAAAGCTCTTGTGGCACGCGGTGCAGGTGTACCGTCGGTGCCCCTTTTTGATGGTTTCAAAAAACAGATATTTGTGAAAGCCCTCGTCGATCTTGTCGTATATGTATTGGGGAATTTCGGGCATCCCCAAAAAGTCGTCTTTTTGCACGTTCTCGCTCATTCCTTTCCCTCCTCGTTTCCATCAATATCTACGTAAACGTCGGCAGGTACATCCATACCTGCCCGATAAACCGCGATCTGTACGATCTCGCCATTTTCCTCACGTGCCATGGCAAGCAAGTCGCCCTCTTTTCCCTTAGCGTAAGGGCGCTGCCCTCGCACCACCACGTAGCCGCTCCTTGCCTCTGCACGGTTGCCCTTATCGGCAAAGCACACCTTGCCGGGGTTTTTCGCCATATACAGCAATATGTGCAAAAGATAATCCGCAGGCTCCAGCACGCGCTTGATCGTCAGCTCGGTGCAGGCAATCTTGCTGTCTACCGCATCCTCGTCCACGTCACCGCCGATCTCTACAATGCAATAGACCGAGCCCCGAAAATCGGGATAATACCGCAGGCAATCGGCAGGATCCTCGGCGCAGTGCCAACCGTTTTTCACGCAGTTGGCCTCGGGGGTCACGTTCTTCTCGCCAATGGGCTTGAAAGCCACGCCGCGGCACACAAATCCCGGCTCAAAGGCCTTATATGCTAACCTCACTTGCCGCCTCCCATCTTGAACAGATCCTCAAAGCGCAGATCGAGAATTTTCGCAGACGTTTGGCTTTTCCTTGGCACGGAGATCTTCATACTCCACTCCACATCCGCCTCGGGAAAGAAATACTGCGCCGCCATACGGTATACGTCAAAGTCGGAACAATAGCCCATTCCTCTGCCAGGCAGTGTCATAGCCTTCAAACACCCAACCAAGGTTTTGTCCTCGGCCATCACCGCTGTCGCAAATTCCTCACTCTGTTCGCAAAACTGCACGCAAGTCTTGACTACATGCGGTGCAAGATATTTTTGCATATCGTCAAGGCCGTCGTGCTTCGCCTCGGTCAGCTTGCGGATCGCATCCGTCTGTATTTGTGTCATATTTTTTCTCCTTCCTTGTAGGGACAGGCGTCCTCGACTGTCCGCACCTCTTTTTCCAATCGGATCACCAATCGTGTGAGATCGTCCACGTCTGTATATCCGTGCAACAGCAGCTTATCAATGCCGCTTTTTCGTACCCGACCGTATAGGAACCATACGCCGGCACATTCGGTCAGATACAGCATATCCCAGCCGGCCGCGGCGTTGATGCGCGCCACCAGGCCACGTACAAGCCTGCGGAGCCGCTTGGTCAGCCACATCTTTGTATCGGAGCACTCCCAGGGTGCCAAAATAACCGCGTTCCCGTTCACTTTGCACCCTTGTCCTTTCCACCGGCCTTGTTTAGCACTTGGCGGTTGTAAATGGCCAGGATCTGCGCCTCTGGCATCTTGGCCACGCGTTGCTTCCATCCCTCTCCGGAATAGAGATTCGCCACAGCCGCTCTCATTTGGTCCATCGACATTTGTCTTTCCTCCTTGACTTTTTCGTTATGTTGTGGTATCATAAAGAAAAGGATTTTTCCAGGATCCTTTTCCAAACTGGGTCTCGCACTTGCTTGCCGGCACGCGAGGCCCTTTTTCTTTTGTCCTCATGACCCGCCTCCGTTGATCGCCGCCAAATATTGCTTGATGCCCGTGGTCACCAGCTTCACATACTGCTCCAACTCACGCAGAGCGCCAACGTTTCCGGCGTGCACAAAGTTATTCGCAGCGTCGCACAAATTGATAACCTCCTTACGCAACGTATCTGCCGCCTTCAGTACATCCACACCGGCCAATATTTCCTGAGGACAATTAGGGTCATTTCGCAAGTCCTTCTCTAAAATTCGGCAGAACTCATCTCGCACCTCACGGCGCATTTTCTCTTTGTTTTCCATTTTCGATCCTTTCTTTTTCCAATTTTCTTTTTCGTTTTTCTATTTATTTGGCAAATTTTTCAACACATTTTCCAAAACGCAGCTCAAACCGGGTGCCTACGGTACTCTATATCCGCACTCATCACCTCCTGACCCGTGGTATTGCAATACCACAAATAAAAGGTCACACTGGGGATCACGGGCACACGGTACCCGCCGTCCTGCTTCTGATAGGCAAATCCAAAAGGCACGTTGCCGCGCATCAGCGCCGCCATCAATCCCTCTCGGCCGATGCCAAGAAACTCGGCCGCCACCTCCAGCGGGATCTTCAGCGGATGCTCCTTCACGATCCGCTCCAGCTCGGTCAGCTTCTGTTTGATTACTTCCACTGTTCAATCTCCTTTCAATCACAGTCTTTCTTTAAATTTTGCATCCACAACGCTCTCCCAATACTCCAGCTCCGAGAGCAGGATCATACCGTTGTGGTTCAGCTTGCCGCCGTTGCAGCAATGCCGCACTGCCACCATAATTTCGTAGGCCTTGCCCTTGCTGATGCCGCCATAACGAGCCATCACGTCCTCCACCGTCAGATAGGGCTTGACGATCTCGCCCTTGGCCTTCTCTACCCCGGCGGTATAGCCGTCCATGTACGCCCGCATATAAAGCTCGTTCCCGGGTCTCTGCACTGCTTCCATCACTTTGCCTCCTTTCACTGTTGCTCGGCCTCGCCGAGCGCTGCGTCCGTTCTTGTGATCTGATCTTCGATGTTCTCCAAGGTGATGCCCAAATCCGACAACTCCTTGCCGCGACGCTCCAACCATTGCAGGTTATACATATACTGCCGCCGCTTGTAGATCAGCCGCTGTTCCTGCTTACCGAGAGCCACCAAGGGCGACTCCTTCAGCCGCTTGATCTCCTGCTCCACCTCATAGTCCGTCATTGTTTTGCGTGCCATTTTATGTCTCCTCCGTCTTGATCACCAGCTCGTCCAGCTTGCAGCCCGTCAGCCGCGCAATATCGCCCAGCATCGCAAGGCTGGGCTGCTTGATGCCCACAATAATGTGCCGCACCGCCCCCTCCGAGCAGCCGAGCTGCTTGGCAAAGGCGTTCTGCGAGATACCCTGCTCTTTCAGGTACGCCTCCAGCTTCTTTCCGTTAAACAGCATTTTTTGAATAACTCCCCTTTCTGTCGTTTTGTGTCGTTTTATTGTTCGTACCAAGATATTGACAAGAAGTTACTTATTTTGATATAATTAAACCAAATAACCATCGGGAGGTTTTCATGTATCAGAACGACTATGGCTCCCATCCTATAGAGGTTCGGTGTCCCCGCGACCCCGGATTTGTGCGCCTGTGCAATATCGAGTATTGGCTACACAAAAACGAACGCAAGCTCTACACAAGGATCACCTGCAAGCAAGACGGCAAAACCGAAACCTGCGAACGGTGCCGCAGTGCCATCGTCATGATGTGCAATTTGAACGGCGCTCCGGCTCCGGAGACTCCGCTGACGCCTGACCTTGAAGTTTTGCGATAATCCGATCCAAGAAGAAATAATCAAGGCTTGCCCATTCTTCGCAAAGCTCTACGGGGAACCATCGGAACATTCTGTCATAATGTTCCGTGCGTTCTTGCATGATTTGCAAATGCCGGATGCAAGCGCTCAATGATGGCTCGCACCACGCCACGTCCTCCATCCGCTTCTGCGGATCTATCATAAGCACTCCCCCCTTATTTTTTACCCCTCGTCAATGTCTTGGTACGAGTATATTTTATCAAGAAATTTCTTGATTGTCAATCTTAATTCAAGATTTTTCTTGATTTTAGCCTTTTGCACAAAAGGAGGTGAAAACAAATGTATAATTCTAACAATTTAGCAACCCGCATCAAAAACCGCGCAAAAGAACAGAGTGTTTTGCTTCGCGATATGTTAGATGCCTGCGAACTAAACATCAATTCTTTGAGCCAAATGACCGACAAAAAAGGGCTCTCGTCATTTGCCCTCGCCCGCATTGCCGACTACTTGGATTGCTCCGTGGACTATCTTCTCGGCAGAACTGACATACCCGAGGTCAACCGCGGAGCCGTTCCCGAGTCCACGCACCTGATCAAGTTCGCTGCCCGAGCCGGCGGTGGCATCAAAGAGGTTGTCCTCACAGATAGCCAAATTGAAGCACTCAAAAACCTATCCGAGGTAACTGACCTCGACTAAAATAAAAAGACCGCCCTCACGGGTGGCGAAGGAAAGGACAATATGACAAACAACTACGGCATCCCACTGTCCGTGGCACTCATCAACCGGATAGAGTTCTTTTTTGGTATGAACTCCACATCTGTCGGTTACCGCATTTTCAAATATATTTGGATGATGCTATTTACCATTCCTTTTTTGGCTGAATCCCTTGTTGAATTTCTCGTTCTTACCACCCTTTGGATCATAGGAAAATTTTTTGGTGCCCTTTCTCTGATAGGTCTCCTTCCTGCTCTATTGATGGGAGTATTCTACACTATATTCAACTATTTCTTTATGTTCCTGTTCTCATTCTTCACACTCCCCGACCTACTTAATAAATAATGAAACGCCCTCTCTTATTTCTTTTTTGCATCATACTATTATCATCCGTACTGTCACTACCCGTTTTCGCCCATCCGGGCAGAACCGATCAATATGGCGGTCATTGGGATCACTCTACCGGTGAATACCACTACCATGGCGAGCCCGATTCGAGCACTTCCGGGGGCGGCAGTTCGGGAAGCACCACTGATAGAGATTGGGGCGACTCCGATCATTCCGGCGGTTCAGGTTCTTCGTCAAGTTCCTCCAACGCTGGAGAAATAGTGGGCATCATTATTGCCTGCGTTGTTTTCGGTCCTTTTCTGCTCATTTGCATTTTCGTCCCCATTTTCGAGAAGGTCAAAGAGCTATTTGCCAAAAAAGAGAATCCTCCCCCTACAATACAGAAAGAAGTTCCCCCACCAGAACCTCCTTTGCAGAAAGAGGAGCCGCCACGCAAAGCTGCGGCGCCTTCAACCAAGCCCAATCCCCCGACACCGCCGAGCGTCGAACCCGAGGTTTTTATCGCCCCGCCATCCTCTACGGAGGGCCAACCGCGCGTAGACGTCCCCCACGACGCTCTAAAAAAATCAGTTTCGCCCCCTCACCCCCATGTACGCGGATCCGAGGAATACCTCCCACCTTTTCCGCCTCCGGCTAAGTCTGAAACGAGAACACCTAAGCCACGCACCATACCCTTGCCGCCTCCACAACCGCCAACGGTTCGCAAGCCACTGGAGCAATACCCTGACATTTTAGATGTGAATTTTGATTACCTCACACAATCAAGGGCAGAGGCGTTTGCCGCCTCTATAGATTCTCCGCGCGGAAAGCGCGCTGTTGCTGCTCATTTTATTTTCGATAACCTTCATGTAGACGAAAGCACCAAGCCGTTTCGCACGACTTGCTCCGTCATTTCCGTGAAATCCTATCATTCGTATGAAACTTCTCTATCCTCGTGCTCCTGCCCAGATCACCAAAAACGCCGTATCGTGTGCAAGCACATGATCGCATTGGCATTGAAAGTCGGAGCCATTTCGGTAGATGAAGAAAGCATAAACAGCAAATACGATTAGTTACCGCTTCAGGTATTCCTTTATGTACCCCTTAAACTGCCGGTACACCTTCCGCTCCAAGGGGCTCTGTAAAAATTTGCCCCTTTCCAGCAGGATCTGCATCCGTTCCCACCTGTACCGCGCCGCCGTGGGGCTAATGTCACACAGCGCCGCAATTTCAGCCGCAGACGATACTCTGCACCCCCACAGCACACAGGCAGGTGCCAGGAGCCGTGCGGCAAAGCCGTTGGCGGCCTGCTCTACGGGATCATCCTGGGGTGAGGGCTCACGGTTCACAAGCTTGTATTTGCCCACGTGGCCAAGCAGAATGTGCCCCAGCTCGTGGGCAACAGTAAACCGAAGCCGCTGTCGGCTCTGCCCGGGGCGAATAAAAACGTACGGCACACCGCCGAGTATACAGCCGAGCCCGTCCCCCACCTTGGGATCCAGCTCGGCGTTCTCCAACACCTTCATTCCCAGATGTTTGCAAATTTCCAACACATTCACCGGGAGCGCACAAATTTTCTCCCGATGCAGGATCTCCCAAGCGAGATCTCTTGATTTTTGATAATCCTTGTAATTCACAGCATCACCTCCGTGATACTATGATACACGATGTCGAATTTTAACGATAAAGGTAATTTCTGCCAATATAAAAAGCCGCCCTCTCAGGCGGCCGCACAAAACCCAAAAATAATACTTGACAAAACCCTCTCGGGCGGTTTATAATAAAGACAGAGGAACACCGGCGACGGTTGCTCCCCTTTATACGATTAGAAATAACCGCATCTGTTTGGGAAGACGAGGCGGTTATTTCTTTTTATTTGTGAATGTAAGTACGACTTGCAGAAGGGCGACAATAAAGCCACCGAGCAGCAGGAGCTGCTCCAATGTAAGGTACATAGACATCACCTCCCCTCCGTACGGAAGGGAGAAAAGAAACTTGCTCCCTTCCATGAAGGGGGAGCAACCGCCACCATCTTGGTATTCCTCCGGGAGATGATCTCGCCCAAGGACGAGAAACCGGAGTTCCGCAAGCGAAACTCTAAGCGCCTTTCGGCTCTCCGCTTGCCATTATAACAAACGTCTGCAAATTTGTCAAGGGAAAGGTTCCCTATGCCCTCATACGAAAAGAATAAATCCTCGGGCCTCTGGTCAGCTCGTTTCCGCGAAGTGGACACCGCCACAGGCATTGCTCGCCAAAAGCGCCTTTCGGGCTTCAAAACAAAGAAGGAAGCTCAATACGGCTACGAGGATTATATGGCCGCCAAAAAGGCCGAGCCAAAGCCCTCAGAGCCCATTAAAGTAACAGAACCTGCCGCCATCACCTTCGCTGAGTTGGCGGAGCAGTATCTGGCGTACAAGCGTCCTCGCGTAAAAGAGACCTCCTTTTATGACATCGAAAAAAGAATCCGTCTGCGCATCCTTCCTTTTTTTAAAGATAAGTCGGTGGCAGACATCACTCCGATCACCATACTGGAGTGGCAAAACTCCCTCTCGGAGTACAGTTACTCCTATCGCAAGGATCTGATGATGTACCTCACCTCCATCTACAACTACGCCGAGCGATATCATGATATCAAAAACGTAGCAAAGAAGGTGGAAAAGCCCCGTAATCTGGAGGGCAAAAAGGAAATGCTATTCTGGACGCCCGAAGAGTTCGCTGCGGCAATCGCAACGGTGGAGCACCCGGGATACGCTATGCTGTTCCGCTTTCTGTTCCTCACAGGCTGCCGCAAGGGCGAGGCGCTGGCGCTCACGTGGAACGATCTTGATCTTGATAAAGGCACCGTCGCCGTGTCAAAAAGCATCTCCAATAAGATACGGGACGAGGGCAAATGGTACTCCGTCACCACGCCCAAAAACACGGGTAGCAACCGCACCGTGTACCTGCCTGCCTTTTTCTGTGATATGCTCCGCGCCTATCAAAAAGAAACTGAGGCCAAACCGACCGACTTCGTATTCGGTGGCGCCGATCCCTTCCCTTATATCACCATTGATCGCCGCTTCCATCAAGCTGCAGAGGACGCAGGTGTCAAACGGATCCGCATCCACGACCTGCGCCACAGTTGTGCATCCCTTTTGATCCACAAAGGTGTGTCCATCGTAGCCGTCAGCCGACACCTTGGTCACAAAAGCGTCAAACAGACCCTTGACACCTATTCTCATATGCTCCCCGACGACCAAACAATGATCCTCCAATCCCTCTCCTCCGTGGCCGACCAACTTGCCCCCGAGAAAAAGCATTAATTTTAGGCACAAAATTAGGCACAAAAATAAAATTTTCAGTGTATTGAAACGATTTTGAAAACGCGTTGGCTGTGCATCTTTCACAACCAATCTCCGATAAAATTGTGCAACAAAAACAAAGAACCGTGGATAAATCCACGGTTCTTTGTTTTTGGCGGAGAAGGAGAGACTCGAACTCTCGCGCCGGGTTTAAATCCGACCTACACCCTTAGCAGGGGCGCCTCGTCACCAACTTGAGTACTTCTCCATACCAATTATGTGGGGGGATCTCTCTCCCGTTTATTTTGCAAGTCTTTCATAAAACTCGCCTTATCATTATAACCGAACAAAGGACGTTTGTCAAGCCTTTTTTGAAAAAAGGACAAATAAAAATTGGGGCTTTTTTACGGCAGAAATTTTTTTAAAAAAATTTGTCAAAAGTGGTTGACTTTTGTGTTTCACCATGCTAACATGAGCGTACAACCGGAAAGGAGAGTCGTTCCCCTTTCATGGGGGCGACGCAAAAGGCTATGGAACTGACTTTTTTGACCAACCTTCGATTGGACGAGAAGCAAGGTTCGGCTCTGCTTGCCGAAAGCCGGGAGGATGATCCCATCCTGTTTGCCATCATCGGTGAGATCGCCAAGGACGATCGCTACCGCACCACCGCACTGGCGGTGACAGCGACCTGCCTGTTCACCTTTGATTTTGCAACCGGAGCATCCTCCGAAAGGATCGCCTTTTCCGACATTGCCGACATTTTTACCAAGCGAATGTACGGCAACGGACTTCTGCGTGTAAAAATGAAGGATGGTTCCCTTCGGGATGTATTCCGTTTCACTTTTACGGTGGCAGGACTTTGCGATGCCGCCATCGCCTTTATCCAAGGCGTGCAGGCGGGTGAACCTCTTGAAGAAGAAATGGAGGCCATCCGAGGCGCTTACGATAAGCTCCTGTCGGTCTGTCCCAAGTGTGGACGCACGCTTTCCGCACCCGGTGTTCCCTGCATCGGTTGTATGAACAAAGGAAAATTGTTCAAAAAGCTGGGCGCCTATTTAAAGCCCGAAACGCCGATTCTGATCGTGTCGGTCTTTCTCTCCATCATCACAACGGCTATCGCCCTGCTCCCCCCTCTGTTGACCAAAACATTGGTGGATGACATTCTTCCCAATCAGCGTCGTGATCTGCTTTTGATCGTGTCGCTGGTTCTGGTGGGCATCAATGTGGTACGCTATCTGATCGCGGGCATTCGCGGCTATCTGTTGCGCGTATCGGGCGACAAGATCGTGGCCAACATCCGCCGCGAGGTCTACGAAAAAGCCCAGCATCTGCCCATGCGATTTTACGATAAGACCTCTACGGGTGCCGTCATCAACCGTATCAGCGGTGACACGGCCACACTCCAGGCATTTATGCTCCGCATCACGCAGGAAGTGGTGGTGCAGTTCTTCAAGCTCATCGGTATCGTGATCGTGATGCTATGCATGGATTGGAAGCTGACCCTGTTTTCCCTTTGCCCCGTGCCTATTGTGGTCATCGGCTCCCGCATCTTCCGTACCAAGATCGCACCCTTTTACCGTCGCATCTGGCGGCGTTCCTCTGCGGTGACCTCGGTGCTGACTGATACGATTCCCGGCATACGTGTCATTAAATCCTTTACCAATGAGAAAAACTCTACCGAGCGGTTCTCCGATTGTGTAGAAGAATGGCGCGTCACCGATTCCAAGGCGGGCAAGATCCTCAATGCCTATCCCGCCATCGTCAACTGCCTCATTGCCTGCGGTACTGTCATCATCTGGAGCTTCGGCGGCAATCTGGTCATTGACGGCCTGGCCAGCGGCAACGCCGGTCGGCTGACGGTTGGTCTATTGGTCTCCTTTATTTCCTATGCCTCCATGTTCTATGAGCCCGTGAACTTCTTTGCCAATCTCTCCGATTCCACCCAAAATGCTTTGGCATCTGCCGAGCGCATCATGGACATTCTGGATGCCGAGCCCGAGCATGACTTTGGCAAGGGCAATACCGATGCGGATCTTGGCGGTCGGATCGAGTTCAAGCATGTCAATTTCTCTTTTGACCGCACCAAAAAGGTGCTCAAGGATATCAACTTGGTCATTGAACCCGGTGATGTGGTGGGTATTGTGGGTACCACCGGCTCGGGCAAATCCACACTGGTGAACCTACTGCTCCGCTACTACGACCACTACGATGGTGAGATCACCGTGGACGGGGTGGATATTCGTGATATCGACATGCAATATTACCGATCCCGCATCGGTTATGTGCAGCAAGAGCCGATGATGTTCCACGATACCATTTATAACAATATCGCTTACGGTGACGAGGCCTTCTCTGTGGATGAGGTCATCAATGCGGCCGATATCGCCAATGCGCATGAGTTCATTGTCCGCCAGCCTGACGGCTACGACTCCATGCTGGGCGAGCGAGGCGTGGGACTTTCGGGCGGTGAACGCCAACGTATCTCCATCGCCCGTGCCATGCTGCGCAATCCCAAAATGCTGGTTTTTGACGAAGCCACCGCTTCTGTGGACTCGGAAACCGAGCATCTCATTCAGGAAGCCATCGAGCACCTGATCACGGGCCGTACCACCATCATGATCGCCCACCGTCTCTCCACACTTTCCAAGGCCAACAAGATCGTTGTGGTAGATAACGGCAACATCATCGAATGCGGCACACCGCAGGAGCTGATGGAGCTGAAGGGCAAATATTACCGTTTGGTAGAGATCCAATCCATGTCGGACAAGGCGGCCGAGATCCGCCGCGCCGAGCGCTTCGAATAAGGAGGATGGATATGGAACGCATTTACATCGATCAGTACACCGGAAAAATCACCCGCAGTGATGTTTATCTGGTCACCTTGACGCTAAAAGACGGCACCGTTATTGAAAATCTGGAACCGCGGCGCCTTTTCCCCGTCAGTAATTCCAATATGTACATTACCCTCTTGGATCACGACGAAAAGGAAGTGGCCTTTGTCCGCGACTTAGAGGAGCTGGACAAGGATTCCGCCCGGGCTCTGTCGGAATGCTTCAAGGAATACTACCGCATCCCGCAGATCACCAAGCTGCTCGCCAGCGATGAGAAATTCGGTTCTCTCACCTGGCGGGTAGAGACCGACCGCGGCACCGTCTCCTTCCGCATCCGCAACCGCCACAGCGATATCAAATGCTTCGACGGGAAGCGGGTCCTCGTCCGCGACACCAACGATAACCGCTATGAGATCGACGACTACCACAAAATGGATTCCCATAGCAGACGAATATTGTTTTCGTATCTATAAACCAAGCACAAAAGCGCTCCGGGTGTGCAATTGCACACCCGGAGCGCTTTTTGCGCAGTAAGCTTGCGTGCCTACACGTTTCTGTCCGGTTCAGTAACCTCTTTTGGCGCGTTTTTACTTTTTTTCTCCAAAAAAAGCTTACGTGTAATAAAATTGTAAACCATTACGATTGCTGTGGCGCCGATCTTGGCAATCATATAATTGATGGTCAACAGATCGACCGACACATACATGATCAACTCATTCAAACCAAGGCCAAGCACACTTAATATAATAAACACAACAAATTCAGTGCCTTTTTCATGATTGTGATTCGACAAAAACACCCATTTGATACTCAAAATGTAATTAAAGATGACTGAACAGGTAAACGAAATTGCCGAAGATACCAAATAATTGATTTCGAATACTTCTGTCAGCAAAATCAAGATCGAGTAGTCAATCACAAAAGCAAGACCACCGACTACACCGAATTTCAAAATTTGATTTACGAGTTTTTTGATTGAAGCCTTGTCTAACATAGAAAACCCTCTGTTCACCTTTCAAAGCACTGCACAATAACACGGAGCCAGTCTCCGCTTTCGTCACTGCCGCTTACATAATTTTTTCTCCAATGCAGATTAAATTCTTGTCCATTCAACAAATCCTCGGGGATTTCAATCGTAACATATTCATCTTCCACAGCTATATTGCCACTGAATATAACCGTTTCATTATTACCGTCTGTAATATAAAACTCCAATGGCGTGCCATCACTCCCCCAAGTATACGCATACGGATCTTGCCCAATAAGCAATTTTACCGCAGACGTGTCGGCAGGAATTGAAATAGTACCGCTTTTATCGGCAAGTCGTGTGGAAACCATATGATTTTTGCTCTCTATAGGCTTGATTTTCATCAACAGCATGCAGCTTGTTGCATCAATAAAGGTGGGTTGAATGGGGATCACCTTTTCCACCTCATACCCCAAAGAAGAAAGCGAAGACACTCCGGAATCTATGGTATCCTTCATCAAAGCTGTATACATATTTTGATCTTTATACTGCTCGCGCAAGGCATCGGACATTTCCTGCGTTTTTTCATTAGTGACAGCCATCGTCAATCCGATAATCGGAACGCTATCTTTAATCATTGCCAATTGCGACCCGTTAAACTCCACAACTCCCCACACATCGATATCATCGGTTATTTCCGAAGGGACTCCTGCTTCGTGATCCCTCAACAACAGCTTGGCATTCGCTTTTGTTGTGCTCCAATCAGCTAAAGCTGTATAGCGCCATGCTGGTTCATAATTTCTTATCACATAAGAATAAGCCAAATAACCCGTTTGTACCGTCAGCATACCAACCAAAGCCAAGGATACTATACGCATGACACCCTTTTTTCCAAACCATTCCCACAAAGCAATACCTGCCAAAACGCCGCCCAAAATATCCATGATAATGACATATCGGCTATAACCTTGAAAAAGAGTTAGGTCAAACACGTAAAAAACAAGCCAAACACCAAGCAAAGTCAAGTACTGCTTATCCCGTGTTTTCTTCAGCGCAAATAAAATAATCCAGATCAGAAAAATGACAACAAAGGTCAGTAGCCGCCCAGATGTGATTCCCATGTCGTTAGCCTTTTCGGGATGCAAGATAACCGTTACGGGCCAGATCAGATATTCAATAAAGGTGGACGGACCAAAACGCGCATAAAACGCCGAATAGTCATTGGGAGATTCCGTCAGCGAAAAATATTCCGATTTGAAAATTCCGTTGCAGTAAGGGAAAACGGGATTACCCGTGATCTCAAAGCCGATCCACATATAAATCCCCACCATCAGCAAAGCAGACATCACCCCGACCAGGACGGGAATCGGCTTGATTTTTTTGCGGAACCGGATGATATAAAATACCGCAGGCACAAGAAGGCAAAACGCATTGGACATTTTAATCGAGACCGCGCATCCTGCAACCAATGCCACCCATGCGAGGGTGCCGTTTTGCACATCTTCATCACGATCCAACAAAGCAATACGAAACGCTTCCAATAAAAACGGGATCGCAAAAGTATCGATCAAATGCGTATCCATATTCCAAAGCAGATTTTCGGTGAACAGTGCCACCACTACGATCGGAATGACACACTTGCCGATTTCACGATCACGATTGCGATCAATAGAAACAACGATATCTTTGACTTGAAAGTAAATTAGAACCAAAACAAGGGTGTTCAGAACGACCCCCAACCGGTACCCCAAGATTTTTCGAAAAAGCCACGCCATTCTATCTCCCAGAATGAAATAGTGTGCGTTACAGGCTCGAATCGGAAAGAAATCACTGTTGATGAAATCCCGTCCCAAATATTCTTGGAAATATAAATGATAATTATTTGTATCAAAATCATTGGCAGGAATGGCTATACGCAACGCACTTAACAACAAAATCGCTACTATAACCACGATATCGCCCTTAGAAACGGAAACAGACTTTATGGAAACATTTTTTCGTAGCAAAAACCACACCGCGGTCACACACAAAAAAGATATGATCAATGACAACCAATAGTTTGCCGACAGCAGATATTGCAAATAATCACTGATTGCAATACACACAGTAAAGGTCGTATATAGTGCTATCCCAAAATTAATTTTTACTCTTTTATCTTGCAAAGCGCTTTCCATGCTTTATCTCCATTTATTCTTTCAAATCGTCGCCATTCTCTTCAAACATTTTGTGCATCATATTCAGTTTCAATTCAAAATCTGAACGATCGATACGGCTTTGATGATCCGAGATCAAACCGCAAACCAAGTTGCTTAATGACACAAAGAAAGAACCGCAACTAAGATAAAACCACGCATCACCGCGTAGCAACGAAGAAAGAACACCAAATCCCGCAGTCAGTACTGCAAAGCCTCCTGCCAAAATACCGTAAAACGCCATGGGACGATATTTGCGCACCAAACGTACGATAGTAAACAATACCTTTAGACCGTCGGAAACCGTGTTCAATTTGGATACACTGCCCTCGGGGCGATCACGATAGGAAACCAACACATTACGCAAAGCCAAATTCTTGTCCAACGCATGAATGGTCATTTCGGTTTCGATCTCAAACCCTTTGGAGAGCACAGGGAAGGATTTTACAAAAAGGCGGCTGAACGCACGGTAACCGGTCATGATATCCTTCACATCTCCGTGGAAAAAGGAATTGACCAGTTTGCGAACCAATACGTTACCCGTATTGTGAAAGCGTCTTTTGTTTTCGGTAAAATATGTGGAACTGAGTCGATCGCCAACAACCATATCGGCACCTTCGTTCAACACCAAATCCACCATTTCCCGCGCATTTTCCGCAGGATATGTATCATCACCATCTACCATCAAATAGCAGTCGGCATCGATCTCACGGAACATGGTGCGAATGACATTTCCCTTTCCTTGCCGACGCTCATACCGAACGATGGCGCCAGCCGCACGAGCGATCTCATCGGTTCCATCAGAGGAATTGTTGTCATACACATAAATATCCGCCTCTGGCAACACGGCACGGTAGTCGGCAATCACCTTTGCAATCGTCTGACTTTCGTTGTAACAGGGAATCAAAATCGCCACTCTTTTCATAATTTATGCTCCTTTACTTCAAAATCAAATAAGATCTCAATTTTACACATTAAAATCCGTTCCGAAAAGCTCTTGCTCCACCATCAGGCACAGGCAGTGATAGACCGGCAGGTGCAACTCCTGAATCTGATAGGTTTCATCGCAGGGCATGACCAGATTGACGTCGGCAAGCGTATTCAGCACGCCGCCGGTCTTACCGGTCAGGCCGATGACCTTCATGCCCTTTGCCTTGGCAGTGATCGCCGCGTACTGCACGTTTTTGGCGTTGCCCGAGGTGGTGATGCCAAGAAACACATCGCCGGGCTTGCCCAAGGCGTTCACCTGCTGAGCGTAGATCATTTCACCGTTCACATCATTGAGAAACGCGGTGCTGAGAGCGGGATGAGAGGAAAGCGCCACGGCCGGCAAGCCGCCCTGCAGCTGCTTCGCCAGCTCGGCACCAAACACGGGATCTACATCTGTCAGCGCCTTCTGCATATCGGCATCCAATGTGCGGGGCAACACAAAGCCCTTCATCAATTCTCCCACAATATGCTCCGCGTCGGAGCAGGAGCCGCCGTTTCCGCCGATCAACAATTTTCCGCCCTGCTCATAGCATTGGCGTATGATCTCAAAGCTTTCCGCGATCCGCTCCTTGAGAGGTACCAATACCGGATAACGCTCCAAGAGCCGATCCAGATGGCTCATCACTTTTCTATTCATATCAATTCTCCTTGCAAATCTTATCGTTTACAAAGTCCAAAAGGCTTGCATAATGGGGCACGCCCGACACCTCTTGACCGTCACTCAACAAAACAGGCACACATCCTGCATTGACACCGCACTGCACATCGTTATCGCCGTCCCCCACCATAAAGGAGGCGGTAAGATCTATGTTGAAATCCTTTGCCGCCTGCAGGAGCATCCCCGCCTTCGGCTTGCGGCAATCACAGTCGAATTTCAACTCGGAGATCTCCCCTTCGTACCCCTTGTGGGGGTGATGGGGGCAATAATAGATGGCATCCAGATAGGCACCCTCCTGCCCGAGCAGCGTTTCCAACTTATTGTGAATCTCCTGCAGTTCGGGCACCGTGACCTCACCCCGCGCGATCACGGGCTGATTGGTTGCAACAATGGCAAGATACCCGGACGCGTTGATCTTGCGCACAGCCTCGGCAACGCCGGGCAACAGCTCCAACTGATCAATGTCGCGAAGAAAGCCCACATATTTGTTAAGCGTTCCGTCCCGATCTAAAAACACGCATTTTTGGGGATGGGACAAATTTTTTTGGTGCACCTTTCCCGACTTGATATCCTCGGTCACTGCGAAAAAGCGGTCGGGAGTCCCCATATCCTTCACGTATTCGGGACTATCATAAACATAGAGCCCACCTGTGGGGATCAAAGGCTTGAGCACTTCTCTGTCCAGATCCACTTTTTTCAGTTCACGGAACAGTCCCTGCTCAAAAATTTTCTTGGAAAAGAAATGCAGTCCCGCATTCACGCGATTCCGATACCATTGGCGAGGATCCTCCTTATGTAGCCAGTTGGTTACCTGTCCGTTATCGTCCGCCATGATGATACCGCTATCATAAGGATGATTGTTGGGGTGGGTAAAGAGCGTTGCCACACCGCCGCGAGCTTTGTGGAACCGATAGAAGCGGTCCACATCGATATCGAAGATCACATCTCCGTTGAGGAGCAGGAAATCATCACCCAATTTCTCCTTCAACAGATATAAGGCACCGGCAGTTCCGAGAGGCTCCGTTTCCACCACGTATTCGATCTTTACGCCAAAAGCGCGCCCCGTTGCGGGGGATATGCCGTTACCGTCGCCGAAATACGCCTTGACCACATGGCCCAGATGACCGATAACCAGAATGATATCGTCATATCCCTGATCCCGCAGGCATTCCAGCTGATATTCCAGAATGGGCTTGCCTAAGATCGGGATCATGGGCTTTGGGACCTCGGCATTGACTGATGCGATACGGGTTCCCTTGCCGCCCGCCATAATCACAACCTTCACAGACCCTCACCTCTCGGAATATAGATTTCGGGGGTATAGTGAATCACACGGGTACCGCCGTTTTCAAATTCGAAGGGAACGTGCATCAATTTTCTGAGCACAGTCATAACGGCGGGCTGCTTTTCCTCGGGCACATAGAACAGCAGGAATCCACCACCGCCGGCGCCCAACAGCTTACCGCCCAGGGCTCCCACGGAAAGGGCCTTTTCATACAGCTCGTCGATCTCGTCGGTAGAGACCTTGTTGCCGGTCTGGCGCTTGAGTCGCCAGCTCTGATCCAACAGACGGCCGAAATCGTCCAGGTTGCTTTGTCTGTCCTCCAACACCCGTTCGGCCTCATCCACCAAGGCCAGCATATCGATCAGCTGAGAAGTCTTGTCCGCCATGGATTTGGAGGCCTGCTGGATCTCGGAAGAAAAGCGTACGAAACCGGTAAAGAACAACAGCAGATTCTTATTCAACTGATGCTTTCGCTCGGGGGAAATGATAATGGGTTGTACATCGAAGCTGTCACCGTGAAAGTTGATACGATTGAGGCCGCCATAGGATGCGGCGATCTGATCCTGCCAACCGCCCGCCTCCTGACACAGCACCCGTTCCAGATAGACCGCCTCCCGTGCCAATCGATGATTATCGGCAAACTTTCCCTTCAGCGTATGAAAAGCATTCAGCATGCCCACCGCAAAAGAAGAACTGGTTCCAAGGCCGGTTCTGGCGGGTAGATCCGCCTCATAGGTCAGACGGATGTCATGCATATCCAGCATTTTCATAGCCTCGCGGATCAGCGGATGCTCGATCTGAGCAATCTCCTCCACCCGCTCGATCTTGGAGTAGGAAAGCTCCGAATGGTAGTCGAAAAAGGGAGGTAAGTGGCGAACATTCACATAGCAGTATTTGTCAAAGGTCGTGGAAATCACCGCGCCGCCATGTTCTCGAAAAAATTCGGGCATATCCGTTCCGCCACCGAAAAAGGACATACGGAAGGGGGTTTTTGTAATAATCATAAACAGTTTCCTTTCAGCACAAATCAAATTCCGGTCCGATGACCTTGATTGCGTTGTTGGGGGAGTAATTATTTTGAATATAGGTAATGCAATTGCGGCTCATGTCGGTCAACGCTTCCCTGTTCTCATACAGTTGCGCGATGCGTTGCGCCAACGATTTGCCATCATTTTCCACCGCCATGGCCCGCTCGGCATCGGGAATACCCTCAGCACCGGTGGGGGTGGTCACCACAGGAGTACCGAAGCGCATTGCCTCGATCACCTTGCCCTTGATGCCTGCGCCGTAGCGCAGAGGCACCAGGGAGATTCTGGAGCTGCGATAAAAGCCCTCCAATTGCTCGTCGGTGACAAAGCCCTCCATGATCAAATGATCATTGGCCAGATTCTGTACCTCTTTGGGGGCATTGGAGCCCAGAATATGAATCTTAACATCGGGTAACAGCTTGAGCAGCTCGGGCAGGATCTCCTCGGCGATCCATTTGACCGCATCCACATTGGGACGGTGAGAAAAGCCGCCGATAAACATGATGTCCCGACGGGCATCAAAATCGTAGCCTTCCCAGGTTACATCCTCAAAGAGATAAGCCGGAATGGCTTTCACCCTAATGGTCGGATCAATGGCGTGAATCTCATCCACCTCCACATAGGAGGGATAATACGCCATGTCGGCACTGCGCATCAGCGCCAGCTCCTTGGGCTGCCAATCCTCGGAGGACTTTTTGAAGGAAGCCTCCCCGGTGATCTCATATTCCCGCATCTCCCGCAGGAACGCCAGATCGTGACCGTAATAGATGATCCGCGCTTTGGTATTCTCCCGCAAAAAGTCCAGATAGGTGGGAGCGATATGGGGACGGTTCAGGAATACATAATCAATACGTTCGGCATTCTGCTTAACCCAGGTCTTCCAGTTCTGAGCATAATAGGGGCCGTACAGCACCTCGATGCCCATCTGTTGCAAAACCGTGGTATACGGCTCACTCCGATAGAAATTATCGCCGATAAACTTCACATTAAATCCCGCTTTGACAAATAGCTTCAGATACTGGAACACGGTACGGCTCCCCGCATCCTTATCGAACTGGGGTACGTAGTGATCGACCATGAGCAAGGTCTTTTTGTTATAAGAATAATCCCGTGCCGCAAAGACGTTGATACCGTTGTCCGGATGCTTTTCCAGCTCTTCCTTCCACTTTTTATAAAACTTCTCGGTGTTGTCGATCTGGTATTTTTTCTGTCCCGAGGAAGTATCGGTGCCGTTGGAAACGCCTTCGAAGTGAACGACCACGGAAAGGGGCTGGTACATGACGCGGTAGCCCATTTTGCGCACGGTAAACGCCAAATCGCTATCCTCGCAATAAGCAGGCGCAAAGTACTCGTCAAAGCCGCCGATCTCCTCCCACAAGGCACGGGAAAGCATGATCGCGGCCCCCGAAATATAATCCACCTGCTTGACATAATTGAATTCGGGCTGGGCGGGATTTTGACCGTTGCCGTAATTCCATGCGGAGCCGTCACGCCACAGAATACCGCCCGCCTCCTGCAGCTTTCCGTCGGGATAGATCAGCTTGGAGCCCACCATGCCGATGTCATCGGCGCTCTCAATGAGCGTAATCAGCGGCTCCAGCCAATTGGGCTGTACCTGTGTGTCGTTATTCAAAAACAACACATATTTTCCGACAGCATGCTTGGCGGCGTTATTGCAGTTGCGCAAGAACCGTAAATTTTCGGGGTTGGTCATGCACCGCACACCGGGCAGGATTTCTTCGATCCTTGTGGTCAGGTCGGTGGAGCAATCGTTGGCGATTAAGATCTCGTAGGTCACGTTGTCCGTGTTACGCAGGATCGATTCCACACAACGGTAGGTGAATTCAAATTGGTTGTATACGGGGATAATGATGGAGACCTGCGGTTCCTCCCACTGCGGAATATGCAAAACGGGATAATCCTCGAAGAATTTCTCCTTGGTATCCACGGGAATGATATCGGGCTTGACGATCGGTAAAAGCGATGCGGCTCCGTCGCCGATCACATTTTGCATCATTCTGCCCGCATACTCGGATTCTCCGCTCTTGAGCAGGCGGAAAAACTTTTTTACCCGACGCACGGAAAGCTTGCGCATAAAGGTGATGGGGTGGCGCACCATGGTGTAGAGTAAACGACAGCACAGTGCCCTTCTGCTCCCTCTGGGTATGAAAAAGCGTACGATTCGTGCAAAGAAATGACCAAAACGATAACTGCGGCTGTTTAGCAAGGCGTTCACTTCATTTTTCAGTTGATTCTCCTTGTCACGAAGCTGTTGACATTCGCCTTCTGCGCAAATCAATTCGCCTCTTATCCGAGCACCTCCTTCTCGCAACTGCTCATACTCGCTTCGTGCATGGACCAAGTCGTGATAATCATCCATCAATTGCTCAAACGTCTTTACATTGAACTGATTATAATAACCGTCCGCGCCGTAAATATCCCCCTGGCGCACAAAATTATTGCTCCAAAGCATATTTTCCAATTCGTCATATTTCTTGGCAAGATCAGCCGATACGCCGATATGATCGCAAATTTTTGAAAACGGGATCTGCGGTCGGGATAATGTTTGTTCGTAGCCGATCTTCAAGCCATAGTACAGAATGAAGCGTAATGGCAAACCGTGAAAATCCCATTCTTGGTCAAAAAACACCAATTCGCCGTCTACCCAAAAAGCATTATAGAAGGTCATATCCATGTAGCCATGCGCAAGAACCGCTTCGTTTTGCAAACTACCCAGTGCTTTGCACGCCTCGTGGCAATCGCCACCATCACACAATTCACTGCTGGCACGCAAGGCTTTTTCCATGGCATCGATCATTGTTCGCACCGTTTCAAAATCACCTTGCTCCAGCGCACGACAATATACTTCGTTCGCTGCGGGAGCATGGCAAAAGGCCGACTTCAACCGATTGCCATCATATTCACTGGGAATACAGCGAACACCGCGACCGATCAGGATCTGCTCGTTGCGGAATGTTTGAGCGATATGCTGCTTTGCCTCTTTGGTTTGGGGAATTTTAAACACCTCTCCCCTGTTATCGATAGCGGTCATGATCCGATGGGCAGGCAACACTTCGCTCCTTGCATGGATACGGACAAAATGGCGCTCGGGCAACACGACAGCCGCCTCGATTAAATAGGCATTTGCAAAAAACGGAAATACGCCATTCTGTACGATATCGCGATAGAGTTCCCTTTCGTTGGCTGTCAGGCAAGAATTGATCGAATAAGCATATTTAGGGTTTCTTAAATCATGGTATGTGGGCAAACTCTCATCGGTAAAAATGGCAGTCGGGAACTTATAGTCCGGCGCCAAATAGTAAAACCTCGTCTCCCAACCGATCTGTCGGCACATCTGCTCCAAAGCGGCTTTGGAAAAGGTTTTCGCTGTTTTAGGTTCCGGATAACCCTGAATACCTACAAAAGGCTTTTGAAGATGTTCCTCGGATGCACCCAACCAATATTTTAATCCGAATTGATTCTCGATAGCAAAAAGCAGAACGCCGTCGGGTTTCAGCAAGGATTTCAATTTTGCAAGAAAATCCGTAAACGGTGTTTCCGAATCGCTGAAAATGGCAGCATATTCCAAAACACCGACCATGACCACATAATCATACTGAATTCCCGACTCAAAAGAAAGAATATCGCTACAGCAAATGGTTAGATTGTTCCTGTTTTTGTTGCGCTCCCGAATCACCTGAGCTCTGGCATCACTCATTTCCACCGATGTAACGCGCCGCGCCTTTTCGCACAACAAACCGGTCAAAGAGCCCATGCCTGCACCGACTTCCAATATTTCACAATCTTCTTTAAAAGGATACCAATCCAACAAATTTCTCCGAACGGGAGAAAAGGTGTTATTGATTAAATAACGGGCATCATCCGAAATGACCGCAGGAATCTCTTCTTCGGTATAAGTCTTGGCAATATTCTGTATCTCTTCTTCGATTTCGATGCCGTCAGAATATACCACTTTATCGTCTTTCCTCTTTTCAATCACAGGATTTCCTCCTTTTCTTGTTCAACCGCAGTTCTTGCTCAATTCCCATCCGTGTCTTCGAGAACCAAAGACAATTTTCTTTGCTCCTGCCCCGGCGAACGAGAAAAATTGCTGTTGATCTGTACTGTCACGACCGTGTCGGGGGCTCCCTTGATCTCAAAGCTCATATGCTCCTCCGATACATGGATGACCACGGGCTCTTCTTCACCGTTGCAATCCAATGAAATGCTGATCCTCTCCTTACCGGTCAGGTCGTTGAAGGGGCAACGCAGATTGCCCGAAACCAGTCCCATGGGGCCTGTTTTGATCTTGTAGGAGCCTTGCGGAGGCAGCCAGTTGTCCGGGTACATATTGACTCGCTGGATATCATCCATGTGCCGCCCGATCTCAAATTTCGGGGCGTTATCAAAGTCGATCAAACCCTCGTAAGCGTCGCACACGGTCTTGGCGTCGCCGTCCATAACCACCTTACCGTGATCCAGCCAGATCACGCGGTCGCACATGCTGCGGATCTGCCCCAACACATGGGAAACCATCAGCACGGTGGTGCCGCCGCTCATCATTTCCCGCATACGTCCCTCGCTTTTCTGGCGGAAATGACTGTCGCCCACCGAAAGGATCTCATCCACGATGAGGATCTCGGGATCCACCTGCGTGGCGATGGAAAAGGCAAGCCGCATCATCATCCCCGAGGAAAAGGTCCGCACGGGTTGGTCAATGAATTCCCGTAGCTCAGCAAATTCGACAATGTCGTCAAAACGCTTGTTGATAAAGTCGCGGCTATAGCCGAGAATGGCACCGTTGAGATAAATATTTTCCTTTGCTGTCAGATCCTGGTCAAAGCCCGCGCCCAGCTCCAGCATGGGGGCGATATTGCCGTGAATGCGAATCGAGCCGTCGGTGGGCTTCAGCACTCCGGCAATCATTTTCAGCAGCGTGCTTTTACCCGCACCGTTCCGACCGATGATACCGCACACCTGCCCTTTTTTGATCTGAGCCGTCACGTTGTCCACGGCACGGAATTTTTCATAGTGTAATTTGCCCTGCAAGAGCTTCACAAAAAACTCCTTGAGGCTATTGGTGTTATCATGCTCACGGCGAAAATCCATGGTGGCCTGATTGATGTCGATCATTACTTGTTCCATAGTCATCCTCACACGTAAAGGATAAATTTCTTTTTCATCTTGCCGAAAATCACGGTGCCCAGCACCATAAACAGCACCGCATAGCCAACGCAGAAGGCAAACTGCTCAAGGCTCGGGCAAGCGGCATCCAGCACCAGTGTGCGGAAGAAGGTCACGTATTGGTACATGGGATTCAAACGATAAATTTTAAAAAGGTTGTCGGGAATGATATTGACCGGGTAGAACAAAGGTGTCAGGTACATCCACAGGGTGATCACCACGCCGTAGAGAAACTGCATATCCCTGAAATAGACCATCAGCGCCGAAAGGATCATACCAAATCCCAGGCTGAACAGGATCAGCGTAGCGTACAATACGGGAATCAGCAGATGATAAACATTCAACGGTACGCCTTGTATCAAAATGATGACATAAAGCGCCAAGGTTGAAAAAGCCAGATTGATACAGGAGGAAAGAACCTTGGAAACGGGAAACACATAAGTGGGAATATAGACCTTGGTGATCAACGAGGCACTGCCTGTTATGGATGTAAGTGCCGACTGCGTGGCCTCCGAAAAGAAGTTGAAGGTCACAGTACCGATCAGCAGGTAGACCGCATAATTCTCGATCTCCCAACGGAACAAATTCACAAACACAAGGTACTGAACGCCCATGGTAAGCAACGGATTCAACATGCTCCAAAGCACGCCGAGAACACTGCGCTTATACCTGGTTTTAAAATCACGTGCTACCAATTGCCCCAACAGGAATCGGTATTTGTTCATCGCGCGAATAACGCCTGTCATATAAAGTCCCTTTCTTGATTGCTTTTCATCGTAGCGCTCATGCAACGCAAAAGCGCGCAATAAGGACAGCCCTATGCTGTCTGTCAAAGGATACGATCGTCCGCCATTATCGGCAGAAGGATCACGAAAGCATCTCAAATTACATACTTATATGTTATTATATCACACTTTAAAGTAAATGTCTACCCTTTGGCCGTATTTTTTGGAATTCTCGGGGTTTCTGCAATAAAAAAGCGAAAGATACAGAAAATTTTCGCATGATAAGAGATTTTCTGCACATCAGCCGATGATTTTCTTTACGGAAGGAACGCATGATTCCGAGCAGGATATAAAAAAATGACATACGTTGCCGCTTTTCTCCTTCTCCCGTCGCAAAGCTCCTTTATCTGGTATGATAAAATTGTTCGGATTTGGTTATTTAAATCCAATCAAAATCGATATATACTGAGTGCATTCCATTTCAAGGAGGAACTCAGAAATGTCCGCAAACCGTTATGAACTCAATAAAAATCTGGCGCAAATGCTCAAGGGCGGCGTCATCATGGATGTTACTACACCCGAACAGGCCAAGATTGCCGAAGCAGCGGGCGCATGCGCCGTCATGGCGCTGGAAAGGATCCCTGCCGATATCCGCGCCGCCGGAGGCGTCGCCCGTATGAGCGATCCCAAGATGATCAAGGGCATTCAGCAGGCCGTATCGATTCCCGTCATGGCAAAATGTCGGATCGGTCATTTTGCCGAAGCGCAAATTTTGCAAGCCATCGAGATCGACTATATTGACGAGAGCGAGGTGCTCTCCCCCGCAGACGATAAATACCACATCGACAAAACGCAATTTGATGTTCCCTTTGTCTGCGGTGCGAAGGATCTGGGTGAAGCACTCCGCCGTATCAGCGAGGGTGCAGCCATGATCCGCACCAGGGGCGAGCCCGGCACGGGTGATGTGGTTCAGGCCGTCCGTCATATGCGCATGATGCAAAGCCAGATCCGCCGTCTTTCCTCCATGTCAAAGGATGAGCTCTATCAGGCCGCCAAGGACCTGCAGGTCGACTACGCATTGGTGCAATATGTGGCCGAGCACGGCAAGCTGCCGGTGGTCAACTTTGCGGCAGGCGGCGTGGCAACGCCCGCCGATGCCGCACTGATGATGCAGCTGGGCGCCGAGGGTGTTTTTGTGGGCTCCGGTATCTTCAAATCGGGGAACCCCGAAAAGCGCGCCGCCGCCATTGTCAAGGCCGTGACCAACTTTAACGACCATAAAATGCTTGCCGAGCTTTCCGAGGATCTGGGCGAAGCCATGGTGGGCATCAACGAGCAGGAGATCGCATTGCTTATGGCGGAAAGAGGCAAATGATGCGCATTGGCATTCTGGCACTTCAGGGCGCTTTTGCCGAGCATGAGGCCATGCTTTCGGGTCTCGGTGCCACGGTTTTTGAGATACGTCAGCCCAAAGATCTGACAAAATCCATGGACGGAATGGTGATCCCCGGAGGAGAAAGCACCGTAATGGGTAAGCTTTTGCGGGATCTTGATATGCTTGCCGACGTGCAGGCCATGATCCGTCGGGGGTTACCGACCTTTGGCACCTGCGCAGGCCTCATTCTGTTGGCAAAAAGGATCGAAGGGGATGACATCGTTCATCTCGGCACCATGGATATCGTGGCAAAGCGCAATGCCTACGGGCGGCAATTGGGTAGCTTTGATACCGAAAAGCCCTTTAACGGTATCGGGAATATCCCCATGACCTTTATCCGTGCGCCCTATATCGTCTCTTGCGGGGATAAGGCCGAAGTGCTGGCAACATGCGACGGCAGGATCGTGGCGGCAAGGCAAGACAACCAGCTGGTCACCGCTTTTCACCCCGAGCTGACAACTGACACCTCGGTTCACCGATTCTTTTTAGAAAAGGTCTGTAAATAGTAAAAAAGCGTGCACATGTGCACGCTTTTTTACTACCGTTTGCAATTTTATGCTTCAAGAGCGGCCAGATAGGCCTTCTGCATGGCCAGAGCATCCTCCGCCATGGTGCCCGCCGATTCACAAATGATGCGGGGACAAAGCCCATCCAGAACCAGAGCCTCGGCAAGCGGCTCGAAAGCAGGGCCATAGACCGCATCCTCAAAGGTCAGGTGCCGTTTCTCACCTGCATCGGTGTACTCAATCTTGGAAAAATGACAATGCATATAGCGGGCCTTCTCGTCACCGAGTCCCTCGGCCACCGCGTCGAACACCCGACGGTAGCTATCCCGATCGGGGAAAAATCCGCCCCGTTCACGGGCATTCATGTGTCCGAAATCCACCACGGGGTAGAAACGAGGATCCAATCGGCAGAGCTCGATGACCTCCTCCAATGTTCCCAGCTGATTGATCTTGCCCATGGTTTCAAGTCCCAGATGAATGGGCGTATCCCCCACCGCCTCGATGGTTTTAAGCAAGGTATCCTTAGCCAGATCCATGGCCTCCCGACGAGAGATCTTGGCGGCACTCCCGCTATGGATGACGATGGTATCGGCTCCCAGTGCCTCGGCGGCCTCCAGGGATTTCCGAATGTAATCGATGCTCTTCAAGCGCTTTTCGGTATCCACACCCGAGAGCGAGATATAGTAAGGGGTGTGCAGGGACATTTCAATGCCCTGCTCCCTTGCCGCCGCACCGATTTTTTGCAGAGTGGGGATCCCTGCGGTCAAGCCGTTCCCCGCCTCGAATTCATAGGCACCGAGCCCCAGGCCCTTCACAAAGGCAGGCGCCTGCAGGGTGGTCTTATAGCCCGCATCGTAAAAGCTTTTACTGTTGCCGCCGGGGCCGAATACAGCGTGATCTCTCATGTTTTGATATACTCCTTTGTTAACGGACTGCCCACACGGATATCCGGGGCGTCGGTGTGTTTTTTGTAATACCGTTTGAGAATTTTTCGTTCCATACGGCGTTTGAATCGCGTTCCGCGGTCGGTGCGATCCACAATGGGCGGCACCAAAAAGCCACGGATGCCCGCAAGATGAGCACAAAGCACGTCGGTAAAGATCTGATCGCCCATCAATGCGGTATTCTTACGGTTGCCACCAAGGCGTTTCATCATTTTCTTTGCCTGTCGGGGCAGTGGCTTATGGGCGTCATAGCGCACGGGCAATGCAAGCGTTTTATTAAATAACTCGACCCGTTCGCCGTGATTGTTGGAAAGAAAGGCCGCACGGATACCCGCACGGGCAAGCGATTGCAGCCACAGGCGGATCTGCTCGTCGGGCTCAGGTTGCTCATACGGTGCCAGAGTGTTGTCGATATCCAACAACAGGACCTCTATCCCCATCTCGCGCAGCAACGCGGCGCTGACCTCCCGATAGGAAAGGAACGTACGATTCGGTTGCAGCAGAGCCATGGATTCCCCTCCCTTCAAGCTTTAACGGTGCAAAAGTACCCAATGCTATTATTGTACCACATTTCGGGCACAAAGGCAAGAGGCGACGACGAAAAAGCGATCTGCGATAATGTCGTGGCCCCGGTTTTCTTGTGAAACGCGGAGAGCACCATCCCCCGGCGATTTTTGCGTAATCAAAAACGAGAAAGCCCGCCACGGCAAACTGCCGTGGCGGGAGATTTTCCATCAAGTGCGTCCCAAACAGTACCAATAGTAATTGCAGTAAGTATCTGTCAAATAGGTTGCCGCGGTTACGGTGTCGGCCAGATCGGCAGCTGCAATATCTGTGCCGGAAGACGCGGTAGCAGAACCACTGTAGCTCCAACCTAAGGTATCCTCAAATATGACATGATTCAAATTTGCACAATGGTAAAACGCCCCATTGCCAATGCTTATGATAGATTCGGGAATGGTGATGCTTTCCAGATTCGGAAGATTGGCAAAGGCCTTATCGCCGATGCTTGTACAAATGCCGTTAACTGCAAAAGTGACATTTTTAACATTGGGTGCATCGGCACTGTCACCGTTGGAATAGAGCAGACATGCAGGAATCTTGGTCACATTAGCGCCAATATAAACGGTAATGCCATCCCCGCTTTTTCCAACCCGTTGGAAAACATAATTCTGAGAATCCAGATCCTCCAAGGCAGTCGCGTTGAAGTAGATGGCCGTCACTGCCGTACAATCGCGAAAGGCTCTGTTGCCGATGCTTGTGATGCTTGACGGAATGGTAATATCGGTAATGGTCTTACAGCCGTCAAAGGCGTTGGCAGCAATACTTGTGACAGGTAAACCGTTATACGTATCGGGAATCACCAGACTTGAAGCGGTGTAGGTGCCAATGCCGGAAACCGCATAGCCATTGCCGGCAGAAGTAAATATCAGTGCTCCGCCCGACATTCCCGTGCTGTCTGCGTTGTAATGGATCGTGGCGCTCAGCAATGACTCGTTTGAAGCACCGATGCTGATCCTCTCCCAATCACCTTGATCGCCACCGTAATAAACGACAGAAAGCTTTGGGCAATTCGAAAATGCCGCTATACCAATTGTAGCCACGTTTTTTCCAATGGTAATATCGGTCAAATTCGTGCACCCTCTGAATGTCCCTTGGTCGATCGATGTGATACTTTCCGGAATGGTCATATTTGTCACCCCGATGCAGCCGGCAAATGCACTTGCGGCGATGCTTGTTACACTACCGTCGGTCGGGATCACACTCTTGCTACAACCCGCTACCAAAATTTTATCACTTATATGGATGAGGCAATTGCTTACGCTATGATATACCACATTATCGGGCGCCGTAATGCTTTCAAGTCCGGAGCAATAAGAAAATGCACCTTCTCCCAAGCTCCGAACGCTCTTTGGGATGGTCACATTCCCCAAGCTTGTACAATTGGAGAACGCTCTCGCACCAATGGTTTCCACGTTTTCCCAACCGGCGATATCGGTCAGGGCGGTGCAATAGGCAAAGGATTTTTCGCCGATTTTTCCGACACCTTGCCCAATCACCACGCGGGTCAAACCGTTACAATCATAAAAGGCCGACGCACCGATCTCCTTCACACCGGAGGGAATCATGACACTTGTGAGATCATCATTATCCTTAAAAGCGCCTTCGCCAATCGAAAACACCGTTGCACCGTCTATGATCTCGGGAATGGTCAAATCTCCCTTCGCATTGCTGCAAGACAAAATTCTTACACCTTGCGTCCCCTTTTCATATACATAGGTCGGTTGTGTTTTGCTTTGATTGACATTGTAAACGACAATCGGCACAGCAATGGCCGCGCAAAGCATCAAAGCAACGGCAATGAACACAAAAATCCACGGACGTGTCAAAAATTTCGGTTCTTTTTTCTGCTTTTCATCCTCATCGCCGGAATGTGGCAGGGGCTTGGATTTGGGCTGAGCAGATGCCTTCTGCTTGGGTGTTTTCGGCGCCTTCGGCAGCTCCGGCGACTGTGCGGATATTGAACCGGAGGGCGCTGCGGATTTTTTAAGCATCTCCTCCATCTGCTCCAGGCGCTTTTGCTGCTCGGCCTCCCGTTTGCGTTGCTCCTCCTCGCGCCGTTTTTGTTCCTCTTCCCGTTGCAGGCGCTCTTCCTCCAGGCGTTGGGCCCACATCTTGTCCCGCTCACCCAGTCGCGCTTCCATGGCTTTTTCCATGTCTACGGGGTGGATGATCCGCTCCAAGGTACGTTCCAGCTCGGCAATCAGGTGCACATCAGCATGGAGGCCCTGATAGCCCACCAACTCCTCGGGGAGCATCCCCGGGGTAAAATCATCGATAAAAATAGGAACGATGGTCTTGTTGGCGGCGGTGTTTTTGGTAAAGGCATAAAAACGGCTCCACTCGTTCTTTACCCATTGAGAACCCAGATATTCCCGTTTACTGCAAAGCACCAGCATGACCTTGGCCGTATACAAGCCGTAATAAATGTTAGGCTCATATTCGCGGACGGCCACGTCCTTGAGCGACTTCTCGCTGAAGAACACCCGATAACGGCTTGCAAAATGGTTATAAAGGTCGTACGCCAGGTCGTGATCCCGGGTGACACCGCCCGCAAAGGATGTTTTCTTAAAGCAGATAAAAACATCGTAAGGGCGGGTGGTCCGGTCGATCAATCGGTATAACCGCTTGGCCTGCTCCAGCCGCCCTATCATTTCACGAAAGCGTTCGGCTTTTTCGGGATCATACCTCTCGGCATACTCCACCGCCTTAATGCAATCGGGGGAATTGACGATCTCCTCCGGGGTTACCGCATAAAAGGAGGGAAACCGCTCCCCCTTCTCATCGGTTTCAAACATGACCCGTTGCTTGCAAAGAAACAAATTCCAATAGGCATCGGAAAGATCCCCGTCAGGATAGCTTTTGATGATATTCCGATACATGCCCTCCGCCTCGCGGAAGCGGGTGCTCTCGCGAAACACATTGGCCTGGGCGAAATCGTGCTCCAATTGGGGATCTCCCACAACATGCACTGTTTTACAATATCGGCAGACCCGTTTGACCCCCTCGTCGGGCAAAAGCGCGCCGCAGATCGGACACACCACCGTTGTCAGTTGCATAAATTCTCCTTTCCGGCCATTCGCCGCAAATGAAGCTATGATTTTATATATTATATCTATTATATCAAATATCGCTTTTCCTGTCAATGTTTGGCAGTAGATAATGACTCCCGCGCCTCTTTTACACACACCGCGGCGAAAAAACGAAAAAAATCAGGATTTTTTCAAAATTCCTCTTGACAAGTACCCATGAATGTGTTATGATAGTAGGGCAGTTTTGAAATCACCACAAGCGGGTGTAGTTCAATGGTAGAATTCCAGCCTTCCAAGCTGGCCGCGTGGGTTCGATTCCCATCACCCGCTCCATTGCATGCGCCTTTAGCTCAGCTGGATAGAGCAACTGCCTTCTAAGCAGTAGGTCGAGGGTTCGAGTCCCCCAAGGCGCGCCACTGCAGAATTTCATATGGTGAGTGTAGCTCAGTTGGTTAGAGCGCCAGGTTGTGGCCCTGGAGGTCGTGGGTTCGACTCCCATCACCCACCCCAGAAGAAAAACACCACTTCTTAGGAAGTGGTGTTTTTCAATGATATCCGTTCCCTTACGTGAACGGATGATATACGTTTCCGTATGATATCCACCTGCGGTGGGTGATATACGCCTACGGCGTATGATAGGGAACGGATATCATTCTCATATTTTGCAAAGCAAAATATATCACGCCGACATAGTCGGCATATCATACGACACCTGTGTCGTATATCATATCGCCTCAAGGCGATATATCATCAAAGGTAACAGAGGAGGTGTGTGCGATGTCCGACAACAAACTTCTGCAACTGTCCTTTGAGTTTGCAGTTTCCATCGTCAAGCTTGTGGATACCATTAAAACACCCAAAAGCTCTTATATGTTAGATCAATTGGCAAGAGCCGGCACTTCAGTCGGTGCCAATATTCATGAGGCACAGTATGCACAAAGCAAAAAGGATTTTGTATCAAAACTGGAAATTGCATTGAAAGAAGTGAACGAAACCGATTATTGGCTGAAATTGTTACGCAAAACCGAGCGCATCAGCGAAGAAGACTATCAATTTATTGCAAAGATGGGTGGAACCATCAGAAGACTGTTGATAGCATCGTGCAAAACCGCAAAAGGAGCGATTTTATGATTAAAAATAATCCTTCTATCGGCCTCCCACCCGAAATCATCCGCCGCTACAACTCCCGGTTGATGGATATTTTCAGCCTCTATATGAATCTGTTGCCCACCGCCATTGATCCTCAGACGGTGAAAGAGCTTGCCGATGAGTGTCACATCCCGCTTGCCGAAGCCTTTGCCCATTATCTGGCGGCTCTTGTGGGTCTGGACGCGGGCGGAGCCGATCGGATCTTTTTTCAATATTGGCTCCTCCCTTCTCTGCATGAATTGGAGCCTGCCGCCTACACGGAGGACGCCTATTTCCGAAACATCAAAATTCCGACGGGCATTCAAAAGCGCGGCAAATGGGAGCTGAAGGAAGAAATTCTTCACCCCTTCGAGCCCTTCGTCTGCAATGATATTACGGTCGCCTCCGATGGCCGCATGATCCCGCAGATCGGATTTTTCAAGGAGCCTTACCCCTTCCCCGCCGTCCTGGAAAGCGGGCGGGAATGGATGACACTACAGCCCAATGAGATGGTCACGACCTATCCTGCCATTGATGCCGCCCACGGGCGGGTTCTGACCTATGGCCTTGGCTTGGGATATTTCGCCTATCATGCGAGTGAGAAAGCAAACGTGGAATCCGTCACGGTTGTTGACATCAGCAGTGAGGTGATCGATCTGTTTCGGACACACATTCTCCCCCAATTTCCCCATAAAGAAAAGATTCGTTTGATACAAAGTGACGCATTTGCCTTTGCCGAAACACAGATGGCGGATAACTTTGATTTTGTGTTCGGAGACATCTGGCACGATGCCGGGGACGGACGTGATCTTTATCTGCGTATGAAAGAATGGGAGGCTCGATTCCCCAATATCGAATTTTCTTTCTGGCTGGAGGACACCATCCGTTGCTATTTAGACAAAAGTCTTTGGGATATGCCGCAAGAATAAAGAAGAGACCCGCATTGAGCGCGTTGCGCCGATGCGGGTCTCTTCTTCGATTTTCCAATTCTTATATATTATTTTCCAAATTTTTAATTTTAGATTTTTAATTTTCTCGATACTGTTTTCTTCAAATTCCAAGATTGCAAAATTCGCTGCCATTCCTTAATCTGCGGATGCTGAAACGGCCCTCTTCAAAAACCATATAGCAGGGGGACGTATTTCCCTTTGGCATGGATACAGATCCCGGATTCAGACAGGGCTGTCCTGTACGGCAGGAGGTCACTCCCGCCACATGGGTGTGTCCGTGGATGAGCACATCCCTTGCAGTCATGGGAGGGGGCGTCTCCTCATTATAACGATGTCCGTGCGTGAGATAGGCAAGCCCGCCGTTGGGCAGAGACAAGACCGCATAATCGGCCAGGATCGGAAAATCCAGCACCATCTGATCCACCTCGGTATCACAGTTGCCCCGTACCGCAAGGATGATCTCCTTATGGCTATTGAGCAAAGCCATTACACCCTTGGGATCGTAGGCCGAGGGCAGATCATTGCGCGGGCCGTGATAGAGCAGATCCCCCAGCAAGACAAGACGGGTGGCCCTCTCCCGTTCAAAAGCCTCAAGCAATGCACGGGCGGCGGCAAGATCCCCGTGCAGATCCGATGCAAACAGAAATTTCATATTCATCCTCCAAAAAGCGCGAGGGGCATGCCCTCGCGCTTGATTTATCGTTGTTGATCCTCTGTCGCCCGAGAATCGTCCTCGGCAACAGATGCGGTAGCGGGCTCCCCGCCCTCATGATCAGCCTCCCCGGCAACCTCTTCGATGCTCATAGCACGATTGTGCTCCACAGGCTTCCAGGTAACACCGCGCGACAGGAAAGCCGAGAAGGACACGGGAATGTAGGTCAGCATAAACAGCGGGAAGGTAAAGAGCAGCAGAGTTGCTCTGAATTTGTTACAGCGGATACGCTTGAACTCGGCAATAAAGATCAGCAGACCGAGTATAAAGAACAGCATGTATCCGAATAGCAGGAACTGCACAAGGCAGATCACCAATGTGGTAGAGAAGGCATGATAGATAATCAGATTCAAGATCAGCAGAACCGCAATCGACAGGAACTGCACCGCAGAAAGAATGAAGGCGGGCATGATGTTCATGGTCATATCAAAGCAGGACCAATCCAGCTTGAACACACCCTTTAAAAGTCCCGTTCCGTAATGGCGGAATACCTGGAAAAGACCCTTTGCCCACCGCTTTCTCTGCCACCAGGATTGGCGGAAGGACTCGGGCTGTTCATCAAAGAATTCGGCACGGTGGCAATATCCCACCCGATCGCCGTGCAGGATGCAGTCGGCAGTAAATTCGATATCCTCGGTCAGAAGGAAGTGCTTCCAGCCGCCGTTCCGCTCGATGATTTCACTATCCACAAGAAAGCCCGTACCGGAAATGAAAGAGCTTGTCCCAAGGATCGAGCGGGGATTGTTCAGGTGAGTGGACTCGCGCATAAACCACAAGGCATAGCCCGAGCTGACCCAGTTTTTTCCAAAGTTTTTGGAGTTGCGGAAGGAGGTGAGCACCTTATTGCCGGCGCAATAGGCCTTATCCATTTCCTCGATATAATTTGCCTTGAGAATATTATCGGCGTCAAACACCATATAGGCATCATAATCCCGCAAAATTCCCTGCGCCTTCATGCGGTTAAAGAGAAACCGCAACGCATACCCCTTGCCTACCTGCGCCTTGCTGTGCCGCTCAAAAACGATGGCACCCATTTCCCGCGCCACATCGGCGGTGCGGTCATCACAGTTATCGGCGATCACAAAAACATCGACCCGATCGGCGGGATAGGTCTGGGCGGCGATGCTTTTGAGCAATTCGGGCAGAACCTTTTCCTCATTGCGGGCGGCAATGATCACGCCGTACCGCTTGGTCTGATCGGTTTCGGGATATTTACGGGGCTTTCGGATGAAGGCCAAAAAGACATAGAAAAACTGATAGGAGTAAAATATCAGTACCAACAGTCCCACAATATTACTGATATAATAGCCGACATTCTCTACGGGATTGAGATGTACCCCCGTCAGCTGAGGCATCAGTACGCGGGCAATCGCATCAATGATTTTATCCATAATCCTCACAAGTCGCGCTGAGCGCTTTTAGCATTCTTTTGTTGACTGTTTCTTCTTCAAGCGGTGGCACAGCAGCACGCCCCAATAAACCAGGAGGAAGGGGCCAAAGGCCTGTACCACGATCATAAACATGGGATAAAGGACAGGACCCAGGAATCCGTACAGATCCACGGGACACCCCGTGAAATTATTGGAAACAAACATCAGATTTGTCTGAATGGCCTGGGTGGGATGGGCAGTGTTCCATATGTAGTTGAAAATATAGGAGATCACGCCGATGGCACCGACAAGGATGGCACAGAACTTTATATCTCGCAGTGAAACACGGTAAACACCGCGCAAGAGCATCAAAAGTCCCACAAAAACCATCGCTCCGTGCAAGAGGAAGCTTTGAAAGGAGATCAGGTGGAAAAAGGGATAGCGCGGGAGCGAGGTGCTGGGAAAGCAAAGAAAGCACGCGCCCCCCACCAGGCTACCCGTGGCGAGGAACACATCTCCCATCTTTTGCAGGATACCCTTGCCAAGGGAGCTGAACAGTCCCGCATACAGCACCAGACTGCAATAGTACAAGGGGACAAAGTCGTTGGGGTTCATCGATTTGGTGATCAGCAGCACAAACAGGATCTTTACTATCTCCAACACCCACAGCACGGCTGTGACGATGCGGATCACGGTGCGCACCCCGGCCCTGTCCATGCGGCGACACAGGTAAAGCCCCGATGCAATCAGAGCAAGCGTCACAAGAAACAGCACCAGATGTCCCACCGAATACATACCGCAGGGCTCTACGGTATAAGGAAGGCAAAAAAACATATTGGGAGAATCCTCCGTTATTTTGATCAGGGATCTTCGGTATCGAAGTTGATACGCTTTTCCTCAATCACAAGGGGACGCTTATTGATCTTGGAACGGATATTCAAGAGATATTCACCGATGATCGAGGTAAAGATCAGATTCAGCGAGCCGAAGAATCCGATAGCGGGCAGTAGCCACAGCTCGCGGATATTGACGTCCAGCAAATGAAGGACCAGACAAGCCACAGCACCAAGGCAAGAGGCACCGAGGAACAGACAGCCCAAGACCCCTGCCAGGCGGATCGGCGTTTTGGTATAGGTGGTAAAGCTGAGCATGGCCGCATCATAAAGCGTATTGAAGTTATTGTGCGTCTTGCCCGCGCGGCGCTTGGCCTGCTCGTAAGGAACGATCTTTTTGGCAAAGCCCAATTCCGCCACGATGCCCCGGATGAAGGGCGTGGGATCGTCCAGAGAGCGCAGAACATCCACAAAGCTGCGGTCGTAAAGGCCAAAGCCCGTAAAATGCTCAATCTGCTCTACCGAGGACATCTTGCGGATCATTTTATAATAGCAGGTCCGCAGAAAACGCATGAGCTTATTCTCGCGGCTGCTCTCCTTCACGGCACAAATGACCTTATAGCCCTTCTCCCACTCGGCCACCAATTTGGGAATCATCTCGATGGGATCCTGAAAATCGGCGCAAAGCGGAATGGTGCAGTCACCCGTAGTCTGGCAGATGCCGTAATAGGGTGAATTGAACTGGCCGAAATTGCGCACGTTGAAGATCGCGCGGACAAAGGGATAGAGCGCGCAGAGCGCCTCCAGCTTGACTCTTGTGGAATCGGTAGAGCAATTATCAATGAAGGTGATGTCAAAATCGTATCCGGGCAAAGAGCTTTTGAACTCCGCAATAATAGCCTCGGTCAACGGAATGACATTTTCTTCTTCGTTATAAGTCGGCACCATGATGCTAATGCGCTTGCGCACCGCATTGGCACCCTCTTGGGGGGTGATGTATTCATCCATCATAAAAGCACCTCATATCCCGCATGATCCGGGTATTTTTCTGCCTTGCGCGCCCAATAAGCACTGAGCAGGACCGCCAGCGTCCAACGCAACAGATTTGCGGCGATGACACCAAGGGAAAAGCCCCACAGTCCGTACCCCAATGTGGCGGGAATACCGACGGCGAAAAAGCAAATGCCAAAGGCGCCGTTGACGATCAGCTGATAGGACTTTTTGGCAAACCGCGCCAGGATGACCGTGATCATGCTTGTGGTAAAATAAATGACCTGTGCGAAGCTCCCCACAAGGAGGAAGGGACGCACGGCGTCCAGCTCGGCGGGATAGAGCCAAAGCAGCATCAGATAGCCGCCAAACACGCAGACGCAGGTAAAGAAAACAAAAGAAATCAGGCTTCCGAAAAAGATCCAGCGGGCACCGCGACGTCCAAGGCTCCCCTCGTATCGCGCCAAATAGCCTAAGATCACCCCATTGAGTGGGATCGTGATCAGCGTCATGGTTTTGCCTACCAGAGTCGCCAGATAATAGACCGTGACTGCCGAGGAGCCGATCAGAAATTTGAGGATCAGGCGATCGGCATTGGCGATCAGATAGGAAATGCCCTCAGAAAGAAACAGCAGCAACACCACTCGCATCACTTGACCAAAGGCGGGAGACAGGCGCCATGCTCTGCGGCGCAGAGTACCATCGGCCAAATAAGCAAACAGTACGCCTGCGGCCTCGCCCGGCAGGAGCGCAAGGGGCCAAATGCGGGTCCTCCACGCAAGGAAGGCCCCCAATGCATACCCCGCACCGATGCAGCAGTAAAACAGAAAATAACGGCGATAGCGCAGGGTCAGCTTATAAGAAACATCCGCATAAAAGCGGAAGGTCATGGCCACAAAAAGAAGATAATAGCAAAGGGCGGTCGCCGCATCCATGGCCACGCCGCCGAAACGGCAGATGAGAAAAAACACGGGGAGACACAAAAGGCACAGAACGGTGAGCAGCCACTGATAGTCGCCGTTGTTCTCCAAGCGTCGCTCGGGCGGAGCGGTCATGCGGGCAAGGCTTGCCGCGCATCCCGCCGACATGGCAAAAATATTGAGGTAGGCAGAAAGATATTGAATATCGCCGTATCCGCTCTCGCCGAAAAGCCGTGCCAGCAACGGAAAGACGGCGATTTGCGCCACCACATTCAAAAGCACCAATCCCATGGCGCTCCATAAGGAGTCGCCCACTTGGTGGCGGTACCTTTGCCACAAGGCACGAAGCCCCCCCGGGGGGCACGACAAATGCTGTTGCTTCATGTCGGCGGGTCAGCTCACGGACGCATCGCCCAATTCCCGCTCGACAGCCGCCAGCGCACCGGCAATCACCTTATCCATATCATAATACTTATATTCGCCAAGGCGGCCGCCGAACAGTACATTTTTCTCTTTGTCGGCAAGGGCCTTATAGCGCAGATAAAGCTGTTGATTTTCGTCGTTGTTCACGGGATAGTAGGCCTCGTCACCCACATGCCAGTCGGCGGAATATTCCCGACTGATCACGGTCTTTTCCTGCGTACCGAATTCGAAATGCTTGTGCTCGATGATACGGGTATAGGGCGTCTCACGGTCGGTATAGTTGAACACGGCATTGCCCTGATAATTGGGAATGTCCAGCACCTCGGTCTCAAAGCGCACGTTACGGTACTGCAGGGGGCCGTAGCAATAGTCGAAATACTCATCCACGCACCCTGTGAATACGATCCTTCTTCCCAGTCCCGCATAGGTCTCTCTCTCTTTGAGAAAATCAACGCCAAGGCGCACATCGGCCCCCTTCAGCATCTTTTCCACGATCGGCGTATAGCCCCCCTCGGGAATGCCCTGATATCGGTCGTTGAAATAGTTGTTATCATAGGTAAAGCGAACCGGCAGACGGCGGATGATGAAGGAAGGTAGCTCGCGGCAGTCACGCCCCCACTGCTTCTCGGTATAGCCCTTGACCAGCTTCTCGTAAATATCGGTGCCCACAAGGGCAATGGCCTGCTCCTCCAGGTTGGCGGGCTCGGTGATCCCCGCCTCCCTGATCTGCGCCTCGATCCTTGCCTTGGCCTGTGCGGGTGTGATGACGCCCCACATCCGGTTAAAGGTATTCATATTAAAGGGGAGGTTATAGAGCTCACCCTTGTAATTGGCTACGGGTGCATTGACATAATGATTGAAAACAGCGAAACGGTTGATATACTCCCAAACATCCTTGTTGCCCGTATGAAAAATATGAGCGCCGTAGCGATGGACGCGGATGCCCTCCACTTCCTCGGTATAAATGTTACCTGCGATGTGGTCACGGCGATCCAGCACAAGGCACCTTTTACCGCGCCGACCTGCCTCGTGGGCAAAAACGGCACCGTAAAGCCCCGCGCCTACAATGATATAATCGTACATAACGCCTCCTTGGATCTCAGGAGTTGACCGCCTCGATGATGGTTTTGGCCATATAATCGATCATTTCATCGGTCATGCCGGGATAGACACCCACCCAGAAGGTGCGGGTCATGATGGTGTCGGTCATGGTCAGGTCACCCACTACGCGATACCCCTCTCCGCTCCGACGCATTTCGTCAAAGCAGGGATGCTTGATCAGATTGCCCGAGAAAAGCATACGGGTCTGCACGCCGTGAGCTTCCACGTAAGAAACCACCTTTTCCCGATCCACGCCGGGGCGGCAGGTCATCAGAAAGCCAAACCAGGAGGGGCTGGAATTGGGACAAGCCTCGGGCAGGATCAGCCGATCCGCCACGGGCTCCAAGGCCTTGCGGAGCCTGTCAAAATTATGTCGGCGGCGAGCCACAAAGGACGGGAACTTTTTGAGCTGAGCGCAGCCTATGGCCGCCTGCATATCGGTTGCCTTCAGGTTGTAGCCGAAATGAGAATAGACATATTTATGGTCATAACCCACGGGCAGCTCACCGTACTGACGGTCAAAGCGGTGCCGGCAAAGGTTATCCATGCCCGAGGGACAGACGCAATCGCGGCCCCAGTCACGGAAGGAACGGATGATCTTATGCAGGGTTGCATTACGGGTATAGACCGCTCCCCCCTCACCCATGGTCATATGATGGGGCGGGTAGAAGCTGCTGGTGCCGATATCTCCCACGGTGCCCGTGAGATAGGTGGTGCCGTCAAAATCGTATTCGGAGCCCAGGGCATCACAGTTATCCTCGATGAGCCAAAGATCGTATTTATTGCAGAAATTGCGCACGGCCTTGAGATCAAAGGGGTTGCCCAGCGTATGGGCGATCATCACCGCCTTGGTCTTGGGGGACAGTGCCTCCTCCAATTTGGTCACATCGATATTGTACTGAGGAATGGTCACATCCACAAACACCGGCACCGCGCCGAACTGAATCATGGGCGTAACCGTAGTGGGAAAGCCTGCAGCTACAGTGATGATCTCATCCCCGCGACGCACGGCACGCTCGCCGAGCAGGGGCGAGGTCAGCGTCATGAATGCCACCAGATTGGCGGAGGAGCCCGAGTTGACCAGACTGCAATACGGAACACCCAGATATTTGGCGAATTCCCGCTCAAACTCGTCGGTATAGCGCCCCGAGGTCAGCCAGAACTCCAAGGAGCTGTCCACCAGATTGGTCATTTCTTCACTGTCATAAACGCGGGAAGCATAGGAGATGCGATCCCCCTCCCTCCATTGCTTTTGGTTGTGGTAGGTATCGCAATATTCCTTGACAAGAGAAAGAATCTCCTTCTTTGCCTCGCTCTCGCTTTTGCCGTTAAAATGCATATCAAATCTCCGATTCTTTATTTACGTTTTCCGTCCGCCGAAAATGCGTCGATCTGTCTGTCCATCACAGCGGTCACATCCCCGCCGTCACGGTAGACACGGGTCCATTCCACCACCCGTTCGATGGCGGTGGGCAGATCCCAGGTAGGGTGCCAACCGAACACGCTCTTGAGCCTGGAGCAATCCAGCTTGAGAAAATTCGCCTCATGCGGGGCATTGGCCTCTGCCCGATTCACCCATGCGGCACCCTTGCCCCAGCAACGGCAGAACAGATCCACCAGCCTGCCTGTGGCAAAGCAATCGGCATCATCGGGGCCCACATTGTAATAGCCCGCATATTTCCCTTCCTCATACTGCCGTGCGGCGATCATAAGGTAGGCAAACAGGGGCTCCAATACGTGTTGATAGGGGCGGGTGGAATAGGGGTTGCGCACCACGATCTCCTCGCCCGCAAGCGCCGCCCTGACGCAGTCGGGAATAATACGGTCGGCGGCGAAATCGCCTCCGCCGATCACATTGCCGGCACGCGCAGTGGAAATCGCCACTCTGCCGTCGGCAAAAAAGGAATTTTTATAGCTGTGCGTCACCAGCTCGGAGCAGGATTTGCTGTTGGAATAGGGGTCAAATCCGTCCAGGGGCTCGTTCTCTCGGTAGCCCCATTCCCATTCCTTGTTTTCATAGACCTTATCGGTGGTCACATTCAGAAAAGAACGCACCGAATCGGTACGGCGTACACATTCGAGAATGTGTACGGTCCCCATCACATTGGTCTCATAGGTGTAAACAGGATCCCTGTAGCTTTCCCGCACAATGGGCTGTGCCGCCAGGTGCAGGACGATCTCCGGCTGTGCCCGGCGGAAAGCGGCCAGCAATGCGTCAAAATCGCGGATATCACCAATGACCGATGTCATGCCGTCGGCCACATGGGCAATATCAAAAAGAGACGGCTCGGTGGGCGGGCAGGTGGAAAAGCCCGTTACCCGGGCACCGGCCCGTTTGAGGATGTGGCAAAGCCAGGAGCCCTTGAAGCCGGTGTGCCCCGTGACGAACACTCGCTTACCGCGAAAGAAGGTTAAATCAAAATTATTTTTACCGTTCATCAGTTCTCCCAACGCTTCCAGGGTGCTTTCTTGGAGGCCCAGAGCTTTTCCAGCTTCTCCTTATCGCGCATGGTGTCCATACACTGCCAGAAGCCGCGGTGCTTGTACGCCACCAGCTGGCCTTCCTTGGCCAGTGCCTCCAGAGGGGCACGCTCAAACACGGTGGTGTCATCCTCGATATAATCCAGCACCTTCGGATCTAAGATCATGAAACCGCCGTTGATCCAGCCTGCATCGGCCTCGCTCTTCTCGCGGAAGGCGGTGACCTGGTTCTTATCCAGCTCCAATACACCGAATCTGGCATCCGGGTGCACAGCGGTCATGGTGGCCAGCTTGCCGTGGCTTTGATGGAATTCCACCTCCTTGGCGATATCCACATTGGAAACGCCGTCGCCGTAGGTGAGGAAAAAGGGCTCGTCGCCGATATAACGGGCCACACGCTTGATGCGCCCGCCCGTCATGGTATTGAGACCCGTATCCACCACGGTCACGCGCCAGGGCTCGGATTCGGTGGTGTGAACGGTGATCTTTTCTTTTTTAATAAAATCAAAGGTGACGTCACTGTGGTTAATGTAGTAATCGGAAAACCACTCCTTGATCACACTTTGCATATAACCGGCGCAAATGATGAACTCATTGTAGCCGAAGGACGAATAGGTCTTCATGATGTGCCAAAGGATGGGCATGCCGCCGATCTCGATCATGGGCTTGGGACGCAAATGAGATTCTTCACTGATGCGCGTACCGTACCCGCCTGCCAATATGACTACTTTCATGTTTGATCTCCTTTTTCGGGATGATGGCGCCGGAGCGCATGATCCTGCTTATTATAGCACAACGGTATTTCTTTTGCAAGGATTTTCGGGATTTTTCACGCCTTGCACATGCGGTGCCCACATAACATCCGACAAAAAGCCATCGCGCGGGCGCGCGACGGTGCAGTTTTTTCAAATCTTGTTTTCAATTCGGTTACAATTATAGCACAACCGCGGCGGGATGTCAATGGATTGTCGACAAATGGCGCCAATATTCCGGGGCTTTCCCTTTTAGGGCGGCTCCCCGCACAGTCATGCCTTATAATTGCTCGGTGTTTTCCCCGTGACCCGACGAAAGGCTTTATAGAAGTTGGCGGGGCTGGCAAATCCGCATTCGGCGGCGATCTGCAGCTTGGTCATGCCGGTGCTTCCGATCAATGCAATGGCCTTCTCCACCCGCTTGATGGTAATATAGTCCCACAAGGTGATGCCGTTGTATTTTTTGAAAATGGTGGAAAAATAGGCCTTGCTCATGGCGGCCTTGGCGGCGATCTCCTCCAAAGTCAGCGTCTGGGAGAGATTGGCATCGATATAATCCATGGCGGCGGCCAGCTGGCGCAGACTGCGATCCTTGGTTGGCGGAAGCGGCTCCTCGGTCACATAGCCGTATTCCCGTAGCAAAATAAGCAAAACGGTATAAAGATCCAGCCGCACCTTCAGCTCATACCCCCGTGGACGGGTGCGGAATTCCCGCTCCATGCCCATCATCATCCGACCGATAGCGGGCGTTGCGGGATTCTCTCTGTCGATCAGATTCGAAAAGCGCTCACTGCGACCGAAAAAGAGCTTGAGCAGCACAAAAGCCGCACCGTTTTCCCCATTCCACAGCATTTTCGGCTCGAATTTTACGGTCAGCATATCAAACGGCTCACCCTGAAGAATCTCGGTAATACAATGCGCCTCGTTACTGCCAAACAGCAGCACATCTCCGCGGCGGAAGGCATATTCCTTCCCATCTACGAGATAAGTTCCCGCGCCGCCCAAAAGAAAAGAAATCTCGCACTCGGTATGAAAATGCTCCCGATAGTTCCGCTGTCCCGGGGGGACAGCGGTATGAAACAAGCAGATATCCTGTAGCTCGAATCTGTCGTACTGCATCTTTTTCCTCCCTGCAAAATCGAAATATAGTAGACAAAAATCAAAATATAACTGTTGTTTTATCCGGTGTGGAATGCTATAATCATAATAGCACAAAAAGGCGAAAAGTCAATACTTTTGCCCTGTTTACACCGAATCCCTGCAACAGGGGGCAAAAGAAAGAAAAATTCAACGGAGGCAAAAAAATGATACTGACCGATTACTTTCGCAGTGAGCGGGATCTCACCTGGGATTTCGCCAAGCAATGCGGCGTCCGTCACGGCGTGATCCGTCTGCCCGAGGATGAAGCATTCGACGTTTGCGACCTCTCCCATTGGGAGGCGGTTAAAAAGAAATTCACCGATTTCGGCATCGAGCCCCTGATCATCGAGCCTATGCCCAACGCGCTCCACGACCACATCAAGGCGGGGGACGCCATGCGGGACGAATGCATCGAAAAGGTGATCCGAATGTTCCCGATCATGGATCGGCTGAACATCCGTACCATCTGCTTCAACTTCATGGCGCACATCGGCTGGCTGCGCACCGATCTGGATATCATCGAGCGGGGCGGCGCCAGGGTCACGGGTTTTGACATCAACCACTTTACCCCCACCGATCAAAAAGTGACCGCCGAGGAGATGTGGCACAATTACGAATATTTCATCAAAGCCGTCATTCCCCACGCAGAGAAGTACAACATCAAGCTGGCGCTTCACCCGGATGATCCGCCTCTACCCCAATTGGGCGACGTCTCCCGCATCATGATCAGCTATAAAAACATCAAACGGGCCATGGAGATCGTTCCCTCCGACAATCTGGGCGTGACCATGTGCCAGGCGTGCTACCTGATGATGGGCGAGAATCTTTATGATGTGATCCCCAAGCTGAGGGATAAGATCTTCTTTATCCACTTCCGCAACACCACGGGTAACAAGTATAAATTCCGCGAGACCTTTCACGACAACGGTAGTATCGAGATGGGTAAGATCCTGCATCTTTACAACGATCTGGGGCTGAATGTTCCCATCCGTGTGGACCATGTCCCCTCCATGGCGGGCGAAAATGAGAGCAACGGCTACACGGCTCTCGGCAGACTCTTTGCCATTGGTTACCTAAAGGGACTCTTAGAGGGGCTTGAAGCATGAAAAAGCCATACGTTTACATTTCTTCCTGTCACGAAAAGGGCGGCATCCACCGTTTTGGGTGGGGCCCCGACGGGCTTTTGACCCCCGTGGATGTCACCCCACTGGACCGTCCCATGTACACCATAATAGAGGGAGACCGACTCTACGCAGTACTGCGGGCCCCCTTTGCGGACAATGAACATAGCGGTGTGCTCTCTTTTCAAATAGAAAAGGACGGCTCGCTTACACATCCAAGCGACCCTGTTTCCACAAACGGTCTGGTCGGGTGCCATCTCTGCATCAAAAACGGCCGTGTCTATGTGACCAACTACACCTCGGGCAGTGTGGCAGGACTTCCCGACCTGTTGGTGACCCACGGCGGCAGCAGCGTCCATCCCACCAGGCAGACCTCTGCTCATACCCATTTTGTCACCCCCACCCCGGACGGTCGTTACCTGCTGGTCACCGATCTCGGCATGGATCGGATCTTTACCTATGATCCCGATCTTTCCCTGGTGGACATGGCGGATGCTCCCGTCGGAAACGGTCCCCGCCACCTGGCCTTTTCCCAGGACGGCGCACTTTGCTATTGCGTCAACGAGTTGGCCTCCTCGGTATCGGTCTACCGCTATACGGACGGCGCCTTGGAGCATCTTGCCGACTACCCCGCCCTGCCCGACGACTTCAAGGGCGAGAACACGGCTGCCGCCATCCGTTGCATAAACGGTCATGTATATGTTTCCAATCGCGGGCATGATTCCATCACCTGCTTCAAAATCGTTGGCGAAGGGCTGGAGCGGTGCGGCAGTTTTTCCTGCGAAGGCAAATCTCCACGGGATTTTATCGTCACAGGCGACCGCCTGATCTGCACCAACGAGCAGGATAACAGCGTAACAGTATTCGAAATGCGCGACAATCTCCCCCACAAGCTCATACAAAAGCTGACCGTCGAAAAAGCGCTGTGCGTTACAGTAAAGGAGGCAAATGATGTTTGATCTGACAGGAAAGACCGCCCTTGTCACAGGCAGTACCCAGGGCATCGGCTTTGCGATTGCCAAAACCCTTGCCGCGCATGGCGCCAAGGTGTTCGTTCACGGCGCCACAAGCATGGAAAAATGCCAAGCAGCGGCAGGTAAAATCACGGGGGCCGTGCCCGTCTGCCAAAGCCTTGCAGACCCACAAGGCGCAGAAAAGCTATACCGTCTGACGGGTAACGTGGATATTCTGGTAGCAAATGCCTCGGTGCAGTTCCGCAAAAAATGGAGCGAGATCACCTCAGAGGAGTTTGACGAGCAGGTGCTGGTCAATCTGAAAAGCACTTTACGCCTCATCCAGCTTTACGCCCCCCATATGCAGGCGCAAAAATGGGGACGCATCCTTTGTGTGGGCAGTGTTCAGCAGTACAAGCCCCACAAGGATATGGCGGTCTACGCCGCCACTAAAGCAGGACAGATGAGCCTGGTGCAGAACCTTGCCAAGCAATTGGCACCCGATGGCATCACCGTCAACAACCTGGCCCCCGGCGTTATCGCCACGCCCCGCAACAATGCGGCACTCGCCGATCCCGTTTATGCCGCACAGGTCATGGCGGGCATCCCCGCAGGCTATGCCGGCGCTCCCGAGGATTGCGCGGGCGCCGCACTGCTGCTCTGCTCCGATGCGGGCAGATATATCACAGGATCCGATTTTATTGTAGATGGAGGAATGCATTTATGAAATTCAACGACAGAGACGAGATCATTGCCATTACGCCCCAGTGGAAGGGTGAGCGCTTTCCCGACGGACGCCCCAAGGTGCCGGACAAGTATCTAAAGGCACTCCACAGTCTGACCCTGGAGGAGGTCTGGAAGCCGATCTTCGTCAAGGGCTACGAGAGCCAGTTTGAGGGCAGATTACATACCCTGCACGACGATGGCAGAAAGCTGGTGGGTCGTGCGGTGACCTGCGAGTTCTGTCCCACCCGCCCCGACCTGCACGAAACCATGTTTGAGGTGGGTATGAAGGAGGGCCGCAAGGGCAACTACAACCAATGGGTCATCGACAGCCTGGTAGAGGGCGACGTGGTGGTTGCCGATATGTACGACAAGATCTATAAGGGCACCTTCCTTGGCGGAAACCTGACCACTGCCATCAAGGCAAAGACCAAGAACGGCGGCGCCGTGATCTGGGGCGGCATCCGCGACGTGGAGCAGATGAAGAAGGTGGAGGGCGTGCAGGTCTACTACCGCGGTATCGACCCCACACCCATCCGCGACTTTGTCATGAAGGGCTTCAATACCCCCACCCGCATCGGCGGCGCCATTGTGCTCCCCGGTGACATCGTGTTCGGCGCAGGCGGCGGCGTGCTGTTCATTCCCTCTCACCTGGTGCCCGAGGTGGTGGACAACGCGGCTAAGACACAGGTCAAGGACCTCTTTGGCTTTGAGATGATCACCGCCAACAAATTTACCACCGCTCAGATCGACCGCAACACCTGGACCGAGGAAATGCTGGATCTGCTCATGGACTTTATCAAGAACGATGACCGCGCCGCAAATTACCGCGACCTGGATTGGACCGAGGAATACCGTCTCGCCCACGAGGGTGACCCCAACGACACCCAGACTGCACTGTAATTGCTTCAAAACACACACCGTTGTGCCACTTTATGGCACAACGGTGTATTTTTATCAAGCGTATTTCACATAGGTGGTTGGAATTTTTTGAGAATCCGTCACATATCGTTCAAAGTCTTATGGTATCTTAAAATAGAGATGAGCGCACAAGCAATGTGCCCATCCCCATACAAGAAATTCCCCGACCGATTTGCTTTTCGACAAGGCTGTGCATCCTGTCAAAAATTTGCCGCTCCTTCGCAATCGCCAAGGATCAAGCCTGCGGTGCGCCCAATGCACAACACCCAACTTGGGAGTCGGTTTAAAATGGCAAACCGCTCCCAAGACCAAAAAATTCCTGCCGCCAGCGGTCAGGTATGTATAGAGTTGTTTTCCCATGAAAGCACTTGCCATCCGCAGCTGCCTTCCTCCGCATCCTCGCGTGCGGCACCGCTCTTTTTTCCCCGCCTCTTTTTCGCCAAAGGTATTGACAAATACCCTTCTCTTTGGTATAATATTTAGGCGTTAAAAACATCGAGGTGTGGCTCAGCTTGGTAGAGCGCTACGTTCGGGACTCAATCACCGTTCTCGGCGTAGAATTTCGAGAAGAACCGAAACCCCTTGAAAACACTGACTTTTTCGGCTCTCCCGAATGTCGAAAAATCATCAAATCTTCGGTCTGACCACATGTTTGACCACTTACAAAAAAATCTAATAATTTTACCATTTCGAGGTGTAGCGAAGGTGGTATCGCGCATCGTTCGGGACGATGAGATCGCAGGTTCGAGTCCTGTCACTTCGACCAAAAAACAGCCGAAAACAAGCCATTT